>JAKSBO010000742.1 GCA_022361095.1 Desulfobacterales bacterium
AGAAACTTAGTAACTTATTGGTTCTTTCATATAAAAAATAGTATTTTTCTGGAGAAAGAAATGTCATTTTAGTTTATAACGATTCGATTGAATCTTAAGCGTTGATTTGTAATGATGTAAAAACAAATATGCTTGGTTTCGACCCATGGAAGAATTGAGAATGGAAACTGAAAACAAAAATCAACTGTATAGCAATAAAATTCTAGATGCCTATGTGGTTCTGATTCGGGAAAAATATCCCGACATTGATATCGAGGATCTCATGGACGAAACCGGGATCGGGAACTACAGTAAAACCGGTCATGATGCCGTTACGCTTTCCCAGGCACAGCTCAACCGGTTCCATGAGCATTTGTGCATGCGTGTCGATAATATGAAGATCGCCCGCCAGGCCGGCCGGTATGCCGTAACGCCTCAATGTCTGGGAATGATTCGCAGCCGGTTGCTGCCCTTTGCCGGGATTCGGCGGGCCTGTGGCGTAATGGTAAAATATGCCGGGGGCCTGACCCGGTCCGCACGCTATGCTGTCCGCAGCATAAGGAAAAATAAAATTGAGATCGTGGTCACACCCCATGAAGGGGTAAAAGAAGAACCCTTTCAGTGCGAGATCCGGCAGGGCTATTTCCAGGGCCTTGCAGATGTTTTTCTTCATAATGAACTGACTGTGAGTCATCCGGAATGTATGTTCAACGGCGGCAAAGTCTGCCGGTATGAGTTTTCCTGGCGGAACTCTGCGTTTCCCTTGATTGCCCGGCTTTCCTGGATTGCCGGCGCCGCTGCAATCCTGATGTTCATTGTGTTTTTGTTCCCCCCATTTGCTGATATGTTCAACCGTTTGTGGCTGGTTTTCCCGGTGTTGTTATTTCTGGGGCTGGGATGGGCTGGTCAGCGGGTGAAATCAAATGCTTTTTTAAGGTCTTTACAGGGTATACATACGGCCAGAGAAGAGGTCTTTCATCAGGTTGAAGTCAATGCTGAAAATTCAAAGGCCATTGCCGAAATCGGACAGGCCCTGGGCCTTGAAGACCCCGATGCCTGTATCTTTGACCGGGCTGCAAATATCGTGGGTAAAAAACTTCGGTATGACCGTGTGATGATCATGATTACCAATGATGAAAAAACTATTTTATCCTATCGCGGCGGATATGGATTTACAGCGGTCGAAAATATATACATTACCGAATATCGCATCTGCCTTGAAGACTCATCCGAAGGGGTGCTTTACGAGGCCTACCGGCAAAACAAAACCATGCTCGTTAACGATATGGCATGGCTTAAACGAAAATTTTCCCAGAGCCGGGAACTGGCCGATCGTATCAAACCCCGTTCTTTTATTATCTGTCCCATTGAAGTGGACGGTGCGCCCATCGGTATCTTGATTGCCGGAAATACGGTTACCCACAGGAAACTGGACAAAAGCGACACCCATCGGGCCATGGCCGTGGCCCAGCAGATTGGTTGCGTCTACAGGAGACAGAAGTGTGAAAAGCAGCAGGGTGAATTCAAACGTCAGATTGTTCAGCTTCAGAAAATGGAAGCCCTTGGCGTCCTGGCCGGCGGTATTGCCCATGATTTCAATAATATTTTATCCCCCATCATTGGGTATACGGATTTGTGCCTGGCAATGGGGCCGGAAGATGATAAAATGCTCGAATACCTTCACCGGGTTAAAATCGCATCCGGCCGGGCCCAGGATTTGGTGGCACAGATTCTGGCGTTCAGCCGCCAGGGGGAAAAGGAGTATATCCGATGCCACCCCGGTCCCATTATCAAGGAGAGCTTAAAGCTTTTGAGAGCCTCTGTCCCCCAAAACATAAAGATTGAAATGTTTATTTCGCCTGACCTTCCCCCTGTTATGGCGGATCCCACCCAGATTCATCAACTGATTATGAATCTTTGCACCAATGCCCATCATGCCATGTTGGGCGAAGGTGGACTTCTTACCGTGCGTCTGGATGAGCTTCAGGTGAATGACAGCCCCCTTGAAGAGACGCGCCGGTTATTGCCCGGTTCCTATGTTCATTTGCAAGTGGCGGATACGGGACACGGGATGAGCCGTGCCGTCATGGATAATATATTTGAGCCCTATTTCACAACAAAAACAAAGGGGCGGGGCGCAGGTATGGGCCTTCCGATTATCAAGGGTATTGTCGCGCGCCTTAAGGGGCATATCTTTGTGGATAGCACCGTGGGCGAAGGCAGTTGTTTTGATATTTATTTGCCCCAGGCTCCTGAAAAAAAATCCAAACAACGGGGATAGAAGGGATGAAGCCGGAAGAGGTCATAACTTTTTTGATCTGATCCATTTTGTGCATCGCCGTCCGTGCCGGCAAGGAATCCGCTTCTGAATGCAATCCGCCGGTTACGGGAAATATGAAACGGTTGTCTCTTCCTTCTTTGTCAGCTTTTTAGAAAAATGGTTTAAAATATAAGGGTAATAGTATAATTAATATAAGCATGTCAGGGAAAATTTTTGTTCAGTCATGTTCATCGTAAAGCAGAGCAAAGATATTGGGATATAATCGTGTTTTATCTTCGATTTCTGCTCCCGGTCAAAAAAGTTTCGTCTGTGGGCGAACACTAACGTATGGATTTGTGTGAAAAAATGAAAACTAAATTTAGCGTTGTACTGCTGGCGTCCATGTTGCTGGTGTGGGCACCTGCCTGCAAAGAAGCAGAACAGAAAAAAGCCAAGGCCATTCCGCCTGTAAACGTAAGCGTGTATCAAACGCGTGCCGAGGATGTTCCCATTTATCACACATTCGTGGGGCAGATTTACGGTGCCAAGGACATTGCCATTAGGGCCCGGGTAGAGGGCTTTTTAAAAGGGGTTCATTTTAAGGAGGGCTCGCCTGTTAAGGCCGGCGACCTGCTTTACACCATTGAAAGTCAGCCCTTTGAGGCTCAGGTCGCTTCGATGGAAGGGCTTCTTGCTGAGGCCCGGACAAAACTTGTCAAAGCCAAACGGGATTTGGACAGATATCGCCCCCTGGCAAAGATGAATGCCGTGTCCCAAAGTGATTTAGACGGCGCTGTGGCCGCCTATGATGCGGCAAAAGCCGGTGTGACAGCCGCCCATGCCAATGTCCGGGCTGCCCGGATCCAGATGGGATATACCAAGGTCTATTCTCCCATTAACGGCATCATCGGAAAAACAAAGGCCAAGGTCGGGGATTTTGTGGGCCGTGATCCCAACCCCGTTATTTTGAATACCGTCTCCAATACCAACTCCGTTTTAGCCGAATTTTTTCTGACGGAATCTCAATATCTTGGAACGGCCCGCCAGATTGAAGCCGCCAGGCAGGACGGCTTGAACAAAGAAGAATCCTTTGATATTGATATCCGGTTAATTCTGGCGGACGGCTCTGTTTACCCCCATAAGGGAACGCCGAATTTTTTGGACCGGCAGATTGATCCTACCACCGGTGCGATTTTGGTTCAGGTCTCCTTTCCCAATCCCAAAGGCCTGTTGCGTCCGGGCCAGTTCGGCAAGATCAAGGCCATGATCGATAGTGTCAAGGACGGGGTTCTGGTGCCCCAGCGCTGTATCACAGACCTGCAGGGGCTTAAAAAGGTATTTATGGTGGGTGAAGACAGTTCCGTCAAGGAGCAGGATGTTACCCTGGGACCGGAGGTTGACAATTTTGTCCTGATTACAAAAGGCCTTTCAGGAAGTGAGGCCATTGTGTACGAAGGCTTGCAGAAAGTTGCCGACGGGACAAAGGTTACGGCCAAAGCAGTAAAAGTGGAACGTATAGCACAGGAAGAGGGATAATGGGCGCTTTTTTTGTCCGGCGACCCGTTGTCGCCATGGTTATTGCGATTATTACGATCATCCTGGGTGTTTTGTCCGCAATGCAGCTGCCCATGGAGCAGTATCCCGATATTACCCCGCCCATCGTTCAGGTGCGGGCCAGTTACACCGGTGCCAATGCAATCAATGTGGAAGCCTCGGTGGCCACACCCCTTGAACAGCAGATCAACGGTGTGGACAACATGCTTTATATGAAGTCGGTGAATGCCAATGACGGCACCATGACCATTAACGTCTCCTTTGAAATCGGCACGGACCCGGATATGAATACCGTGTTTGTGCAGAATCGCGTGTCTGCCGCCACGGCCAAACTGCCCGAGGAGGTAAAGCGGCTCGGGGTCTCCACCCAAAAATCGTTGCCCAACATCCTGATGCTGGTCTCACTTACGGACCCCACCGGCAAATACGGCCAGACGTTTTTAAACAACTATGCCCTGATCAATATCAAGGACGCTTTGGCCCGGTTGAAAGGGATCGGCCGGGTGGATGTTTTGGGTGGTTCAGACTATTCAATGCGCATATGGATCAAGCCGGACCGCCTGGCCCAGCTTGATATGACCGTGTCTGAAATCACCAATGCCATCAAGGCCCAGAACATTATTGTTCCTGGCGGCAAGTTCGGAGCGGAACCGGCGCCTGAGGGCACCGAATTTACCTACACCGTCCGGCTGCCTGACCGTCTGGCTTCCAAAGAGGCCTTTGGTGATATCGTGATCCGCACCACAGGCACCGGAGCGCAAGTTAAGATTGAAGACGTGGCCCGGGTGGAGTTGGGCGTGGAGTCCTACAATGTCTTTTCCCGCATGAACGGCAAGCCCTGTTCCATTATTGCCCTGTACCAGGCGCCGGGGTCCAATGCCGTGAACCTGGCCAAGGAAATCCGTTCCGTGATGTCCCAGTTGTCCAAATCCTTTCCCAAGGGCATGCAGTATGATGTCTCTTTGGATGCCACGCTGCCCATCACCAAAGGTATTGATGAAATTATTGAAACCCTTGTGATTGCACTGCTTTTGGTCGTTTTTGTGGTGTTTATCTTTATCCAGGACTGGCGGGCCACCCTGATTCCCACCATTGCCATTCCGGTCTCCCTGCTTGGCGCCTTTGTGGCCTTTCCCCTTTTGGGGTTCACGGTGAACAACCTCTCTTTACTCGGGCTTGTACTGGCCATTGGTATTGTGGTGGATGATGCCATCGTTGTCGTGGAGGCGGTCCAGGTCAATATTGCCAAGGGCATGGAGGCCAAACCCGCGACAGTGGAAGCCATGCGAGAGGTTACCGCGCCTGTTATTGCCACCACCCTGGTCCTTGTGGCGGTGTTTTTGCCGGTTGCCGCCATGGGGGGGATTACCGGACGGCTCTACCAGCAGTTTGCCTTGACCATTGTGGTGTCGGTATTGTTCTCCTCAATCAATGCACTCTCTTTAAGCCCTGCACTTTGCGGGCTTCTGCTTAAGGCACCCAAACCCTACCGGGGACCTCTGGGAATGTTTTTTTCGGCATTTAATAAAGCCTTCGACGCCTCCACCAACGTCTATACCCGCATTGCCAAGATGGTGGCCCGCAAGGTGATTCTGGGCATCCTTTTTATTGTTGCCGTGTGCTGCGGAACAGGTGTTGTGGGCAAACTTTTGCCCGGCGGGTTTATTCCCACAGAAGACATGGGGTATTTCATGGTTAATATGCAGCTGCCCGATGCTGCATCACTCCAGCGTTCGGATGCCGTGGCCAAACAGGTGGAGAAGATTTTGGCCAAACACCCGGAAGTGGCATATGTGACCAATGCCACGGGGTTTTCCATGCTCTCCTCTTCCATGGGGCCCAATTACGGTTTTTTGTTTGTTTCGCTTAAAGACTGGGATGAACGTGAGAAAACAGCTGATGAGTTGGTCAATGAGGTCAATAAAGAGTTCTATTTCGGGGTAAACCAGGCCCAGGTCTTTGCCTTTGCACCACCAGCCATACCGGGCCTTGGCACGGGTTCCGGCTTTACGTTCATGCTCCAGGACCGTGTGGGCAATACCCCGGCCTATTTGGGGCACCAGGCCGCGCAGTTCATGGCGGCCGCCAAAAAACGTCCGGAAATCGGATCCATGCGTACCACCTTCAGCCCCAACGTGCCCCAGAAACTTATTGAGGTGAACCGGGACAAAGCACTGAAGGCCGGTGTCAGTCTCAATGACATCTACACGGCCATCGGCACTTTTTTAGGCGGGGCCTATGTCAACGACTTCAATCGCTTCGGGCGTCTGTACCGGGCCTATATCCAGGCAGAACCCGACTACCGCCGCAACGCCAAAAAACTGGGCCAGTTTTTTGTGAAAAACAAGGCCGGTAAAAGTGTGCCCTTGTCTGCATTTATCAAGGTGAAAGAGGTCTACGGACCTGATTACACCAACCGGTTCAACCTCATGCGGGCCGCAGAAATCTCCGGAACCCCCGCCCAGGGGTATACCTCTGTCCAGGCCATGACAGCCCTGGAAGAGGTGGCAGCCCAAGTACTGCCCGATGACATGACCTATGCCTGGAGCGACATGTCCTACCAGGAAAAGGCGGCGTCCGGTACCGGGGCCATGGTATTTATCTTTTCACTTATTTTTGTGTTCCTGATCCTGGCCGCCCAGTATGAAAGCTGGTCGCTGCCCTTCAGTATCTTATTGGGAACACCTTTTGCCCTGTTCGGGGCCTTAGGCCTTGTGTATCTTGCACGTTTTTTTGATCTGACTTATGAAAACAACGTATTTGCCCAGATTTCTCTTGTGATGCTCATTGGTATGGCCGCCAAAAATGCCATTTTGATTGTGGAGTTTGCCAATATCAAATTTAACGAAGGGATGAGTCTGTTTGACGCGGCCATTGAGTCAGCAAGAATTCGGTTTCGTCCCATTTTAATGACGGCATTTTCATTTATCCTGGGAATTTTACCCCTTGTGGTGGCCACGGGCGCAGGTGCCTTGTCACGTAAGGTCATGGGGGTGGCGCTTTTAGGCGGCATGTGCCTGGCTACGCTGCTTGGGGTCTTTTTATACCCCATGCTCTTTGTGGTGATCGGCAAGCTGTGCCGGTATGAAAAAAAACGGGATTTGGCTAATAAGAAAGCGTAAGAAAAAAGATTATGGATATGAATAGATTATCTTCAATTCGCGCATTGTTTGTCTTTCTGACCCTTTTTGCAGGATTCGGACTCTCGGGCTGTCTTACCTTAGGCCCTGATTTTAAGCCCCCTGTGGTGGATGTCCCGGCAGCGTACCGGTTTGCACCGGCCGATGCCGGAAGTGCCCAGGATTTAAAGTGGTGGGAGCTGTTCAAAGATCCCGTGCTTTATGAGCTTGTGACCACAGCCCTTGAAAACAACCAGGATCTGAAAACGGCATTAAGCCGGATTGAAGAGGCTCGGTTTTCTTTTGGCATGACCCGGGCTGACAGGTTCCCGGCCCTCAATCTTGGGGGCGGGGGCTTTGTGGGCAACTATTCGGGAACCCGGTCTACCTTTACCAACAAGAATGTGTATCTGGCACCCACCTTGTCCTGGGAACTGGATTTCTGGGGGAAATTCAAGCGGTCCACGACTGCGGCCCAGGCCCAGATTCTGGCATCGGCCTATGGGGCCTGGGCAGTGCGTACCACGCTGATTACCGATGTGGTCTCTGCCTATTACCAGCTTCTGGACTATCGCCAGCGGTTGGAGATGTCCAAAGAGACCCTCACCTCCCGGCAGGACGGCCTGGATATTATTTCCAAACGGTTTGACAAGGGAATCATTCCAAAAATTGATGTGAACCAGGCCCAGATTCAGCTGGAAGTGGCTGCCGGTGCCGTCCCTTCTTACGAACGTTTGATTGCCAAAACCGAGCACCGGTTGAAACTGCTTATGGGCCGGCTGCCCGGGGCGGTGCGAACCGGGATTGCCCTGGATAAACAGCCCTTGCCCCCCATGATCCCCGTGGGCATGCCGGCCTCCCTGTTGGCGCGCCGTCCTGAAATCCAGAACGCCCTGGCCCTTGTGCATGCGGCCAACGAAAAAATCGGTGTGGCCGTTGCCCAGCGGTTTCCGGCCATCAGTCTGACCGGTGCATTGGGGCTTGCCTCGTCCGAAGTGTCCGATATCACCAACCATGGCGGGATATGGAATCTGAGCGGCAGCCTTTTGGGACCCTTGTTTGATTTCAACAAGAGTAAATACCGGGTGGAAGTGGCCAAGGAACAGACCCGCCAGGCACTGTTCAACTACCAGGAAGTGGTGCTCACCGCATTTAAAGAGGTTGAGGATGCCTTGGTGGAAGTGGATACCTACAAAAGGGAGAGCGATGCGTCCCAGCGCAAGGTGGCTGCGGCTGGAAATGCGTATAAGCTCTCTTTTGAACGGTATGACAAGGGCGTCAGCTCTTACCTTGAAGTTTTGGATTCCCAGCGCACCCTGTTTTCCGCCCAGCTTGAGTATTCCCAAAACCGCCAGCTCTATTTCAACGCCTATGTCAATCTTTATAAAGCCCTGGGCGGAGGGTGGCTGTCCCAAAGGACTGACGCTGTGGAGAACGTGCCTTTGTCTGCACAATGATTTATAACCACGGAAGACACGGAAGGCACTGAACGTTTTATAAAAAAGTCCGGGTAAGTTGCTCGGACCTTTCACGCTTTGTTGTGGGCTGTGCCTGGCAGCCGATATGTCAGGTCTTATTATTTCCGTGTCTTTCCGTGTTTTCCGTGGTTTATTTGAGTGCGGTGGACATCATTCAGTTTTTTTTGTTATAAGACAAAACTATGGACGCTGCGAAATCCACATTACCTTCCTTTGAAGGCAACAAAAAAATCCAGGCTGCCCAGGCGTTTGTCAGGGATACCCTGTGCCACATCTATCTGACCGGCAGGGCCGGTACCGGCAAGACCACATTCCTGAAATCTTTACAGGATTTTTGTCCCAAACAGTTCATGGTTGCCGCGCCCACGGGTGTTGCCGCCGTAAATGCCGGGGGGGTGACCCTGCACTCCTTTTTCCAGATTCCGTTGGGGCCTTTTGTGCCCGGACAAAGTGACCGCCCCCAGGACAACCGGCGGTTTTTCAGGTTTTCCAAGGTAAAAAAACAGATTGTCAACGGCCTTGATCTGTTGGTGATTGATGAAATCTCCATGGTCCGGGCGGATCTGCTGGACGCCCTGGATGGGGTATTGCGGCGGTTGCGGCGGGATGAACGGCCCTTTGGCGGGGTTCAATTGCTGCTTATCGGCGATCTGTTCCAACTGCCGCCGGTGACCAAACCCGATGAATGGGATCTTTTGTCCAACTATTATGCGTCCCCTTATTTTTTTTCAAGCCAGGCCTTAAGCCGGTCTGAGTTGGTGACCATAGAGCTTGAGACCGTTTACCGTCAAAGTGATCCGGATTTCATCCGCCTGCTCAATGCCGTACGCGAAAACCGTATGGACAGCCGATGCAGCGATATCCTCAACCGGCAGGTGAAACCCGATCCCCCGGAACAAGGATATATCACCTTGACCACGCACAATCGAAAAGCCGAATCCATTAACAGTCTGAAACTTGCCCGGCTAAGAGAAAATCCACACATCCTGGCTGCAAAAGTGACCGGCGATTTCCCGTCCCATGCTTTTCCCACAGGTGAACAGCTTACCCTTAAACCCGGCGCCCAGGTGATGTTTCTGCGCAATGACGCCTCCCCGGATAAAAATTATTTCAACGGCACCATCGGAGAGGTCACCCATGTGGGAACCGAAACCGTAACCGTGGCCTGCCGGGGCAGTGCCGGAAGATCGGCCGGGGAAAGTGCCTCGGATCTTAGGGACGGCCCTGTTGTGGAGGTCAAACCGGTGGATTGGGAAAATGTTACATACAAGGTAAATGAGGAAGATAAAACCATCCAGCAGGAGGTGGTGGGGACCTTCAAGCAGTTTCCGTTAAAACTTGCCTGGGCCGTTACCATTCATAAAAGCCAGGGCTTAACCTTTGACCGGGCCATTGTGGATGCCCAGGATGCCTTTGCCCACGGACAGGTCTATGTGGCCTTGAGCCGGTGTACCGGCCTTGAGGGGCTGGTGCTCACCGGCCCTGTGCCGCCCCATGCCCTGGGCACCGACCCGGTGGTGGCGGAGTTCATGAACCGGACGGCCCCGCCGGACCAGGATCTTGCCGCAATTTTCAGATCTGCCCGGGCTGCCTGCCAGCAGGTTCTGGTGCTTAAATGCTTTGATTGTTCAAGCTTCAGGCGCTTGTTTTTTTATTTTCTGCGCCTGGCACGGGACAACCGCAATGTGCTGCGCATCCCCGGGCTTGGCGAACCGGACCAATTGGAAGCCGGTGCCCGGGACCAGGTGTTCCAGGTGAGCGATAAATTCCAGATTCAATTGAAACAGTTGATGGCAAATGAGCCGTTGCCGGAGACAAGTGACGTTATCCGGGAGCGGGTGCGAAAGGCAAGTGCCTGGTTCGGCAATTCCCTGGAACAGGTGTTTGGGCGTTTGCTGGAAAAAGGAGCCGTAGACACCGACAATACAGCCCTGGCCAAGCAGGTTCAAAATGCTTTGGACAATCTAAAGCGCGAAGTCCGTGTTAAACGGGCCGGCATTCTATCCTGTGCCGACGGATTTTCCACAACCGCCTATCTTAGGGCCGTATCCTCCCAAGCCATGGCCGATGCACCGGGAACCCAGTCGAAAAAGAGTGCCGCTTCATCCGCCACGGATTACACCGAACTTGATATTGCCCATCCTGAAATGTTCCAGACCTTGAAGGCGTGGCGGACCCGCACCGCAGCCGCCCAGAACGTCAAGGCATTCCAGGTGGCCCACCAGAAAGTTTTGGTCCAGATTGCTGTCTGCCTGCCCCGGTCCCCCAAAAGCCTCAAGGCCCTGAAAGGGGTGGGGCCGGCCACCGTGGAAAGCTATGGCGAGGAGCTGCTGGCCATGGTGGATACCTATTGCAATGAAAAAAAGATTCCAGGCGATGAATCCCCTGAACCGCGTCCTTCAGAACAGACCGCAAAGAAAAAAGCGGGAACCCCGCGTGATAAAGCCGACGGTTCGGATAAGAACACACCCCGGGCCACCACCCGGGAGGTCAGCCTGATGATGTTTAAAGACGGCCTCTCCGTGGAGAAAATCGCTGAAGAGCGAGGGCTGGTAACCACCACAATCCAGGGGCACTTATGTTCATTTATTGCCAAAGGTGAGCTGGCTGTGGACCGGTTGGTGCCGGACAAACAAAAACAGGCAGCCATCACGGCTGTCATGTCACCTGACAAAAATTTGAGTCAGATGAAAAATGAACTGGGTGATGACTATTCCTACGTTGAAATCCGGGCTGTTACGGCTCACCTGGAACATCTTGAATCCGTGAAAGAATAGTCTGTTTGTCATTAAATTGTGTGGCGTGCAATTTGCTGTTCGCATGAATTGATTTGCCGAAAAGACGTGTACCTTTTTCAGAAACGTCCGTATTACGTTAACGGTTTTTGAACGATTGGATTGCCGGCAATGCTTGGGGGATCAGGAATGCTGAATGTGTTCACGAAGGCTAATCCCGCTTCATCAACGCCGATGGCTACTTTCAGGTCTTTTAAATGCAGGGTGAAATAGGCAAGGGGGGTGTCAATGGACACCTTAGACGAAAGGGCCGGGTACTCTTTGATGGCTCTTAAAAGATTCAGATTGAATCCAACCTGTTGCCCTTTTAAAAATCGTTCTTTGAAGTTGGGATCCAGCCAGAGTACATTGTGTTTTTCGTCATAGGCCAGTCTGCGGGCCTTGAAGTGTTTCGTGATAAAATAGAGTTGCATGTTCCTGTGCTCCACCGTTCAATCGTTTTTAAAGTATTCTGTCATTTATCATAATTTTCAGGTTCTGTCATTTTTATATGAAAGTGCCAATAACATACTAAGTTTATTTGATATTTCGTTTCGGTTCGAACCTGGGTGTTGATAGACCAGGTCGGCCCATGGCCGTTAATATGGTTTTGGGTCTTTCAAGGTTTTATTTAACCACAAGTTCGACAGGCGAATGGCGCAAGGCCAAGGCATTTCCTCGCCTGCCGGCGTTATGAACAAACTGAAAGCATAAGATAAAAACTGCTTCAGGGGGGCCTTTATGCCCTGGCATAATCTTTACATTCATAACGCTGTTTGACAGGTTGAACTGATGGTGGCCGGTTATTTTAATCTTCGATTAAGCGCTAACTTGATTATATTGTGCAAGATAAAAATCATTTGTAATGTAAATGAAAAACAATGTTATTATAACAATAATGTTAGTATATTGGAAAACACATTCGGAGTATCCAGGATAAGTATAAGGCCAAGGCTAAAAATAAATGAACCAAGAGATTGAACGCTTGAAAACAGAAAGCTGCTTAGATCTGAACGACAGGAAAAACTCTTTTTTTAAGAAGGAAATCCTGTATGCATGCTTCAATGCTTTTTGGCCAATGGGTCTGCTGTTCACTGTGATAAGCATCTTTATCTATTTTAGTGAAACCAATAAATTTTTAGATCAGCTTTCCATAAAAGAAAATAATATTATCCGACTTCAACACAACACATTCAAAAATGATTTATCCGGACATATTAAAAATGCCCTGTTTCTGGCTGAGCTTATACAACTAGAGAAAAAAGAATATTTAGGAGTCCAAAAATTATCCTCGTTGACTAATGCATTTGTCAGAATGATGAAGATTGATGATGCTTATGATCAGATCAGGTGGATCGACAATCTGGGCATGGAGTGTATTCGAATTGAACATTCTGAAAACGGCCCCAGGATCGTCCCTTTTGATCAATTGCAGGATAAATCCGGGCGGTATTATTTTAAAGAGGGCATGGCGGGGCCGCGGATCTATATTTCAAGATTTGACCTGAATATCGAACATGGAATAATCCAGTTACC
>JAKSBO010000785.1 GCA_022361095.1 Desulfobacterales bacterium
AATGTTGAAGACTAAAATTAGAATTAGGCTCAAAGCTTATGATCATAAGCTGCTTGATCAGTCTTCAGTAGATATTGTTGATACGGCAAGGAAAACCGGTGCCAGAATAGTGGGACCGGTTCCCCTGCCTACCAGGATCAACAAGTTTACTGTGTTGCGTTCGCCTCATGTGAACAAAAAATCCCGTGAGCAGTTTGAAATCAGAACGCACAAAAGGATGATGGATATTCTTGAGCCGACACAGCAGACAGTGGATGCGCTAATGAAGCTTGATCTGTCTCCCGGCGTGGATGTTGAAATTAAATTATAGGGCATTAACAGGAACATAATTGTTATGATGAGTGGATTGTTAGGAAAAAAAATCGGGATGACCAATGTGTTTGCCTCCGATGGACAGCTCGTTCCTGTTACAGTGCTGCAGGTTGGCCCCTGTGTTGTAACCCAGATAAAAACTGAGGAGACTGACGGGTATACAGCTTTGCAGCTTGGGTTTGATGAAAAGTCGGTAGAGCGATTGAACAAACCCATTGCAGGACATTTAAAAAAAGCATCGGATAAAGGCTTTCGCGTTTTAAGAGAATTTAGAGAAACTTCCGTCGAAGAGATTGAGCCCGGTACGACCATCGGTGTTGATATGTTTTCAGTCGGTGAAAAAGTAACGGTAACCGGTACATCAAAAGGTCGTGGATTCCAGGGAACCATTAAGCGTCACGGGTTTTCCCGCGGCCCGGAAACCCATGGTAACCGGAACCATAGAAAACCCGGTTCAATCGGTAACTCTGCATGGCCTGCAAAGGTAATTAAAGGGAAAAAATTGCCTGGACATCAAGGCGTAGATAAAGTTACGGTTAAAAATTTAACAATTGTAGATATTAAGCACGAAGACAATCTCATTCTTGTCAAAGGCGCTGTTCCGGGTTGTAAGACAGGCGTTGTTGAAGTGCACAAAGCTGATGTAAAAAAATAAAACAGTTTTTGATGTCGTGTTTGACATTAAGTTGTTAAAACGCGATTGAACATCAGTCTAATTAAATAGACGAATAGCGGCTATGGGTATTGCAATTATTTCGCAGTGATGCATAGTCGATCAAAATTGAAGAGGAAGAATAATGGCTGCTGTAGAGGTATTAAACAGTACAGGTGCTAAAGTGTCTGAAGTCGAGCTACCTGACGAAATTTTCAGCATACCGGTTAAAACAAGTGTTCTTCACGAAGTCGTTCGGTCCCAGCTCGTGTCAAAGCGAGTCGGGACAGCTGCGTCTAAAACCAGGGGTATGATTTCAGGGTCTACAAAGAAACTATTCAGGCAGAAAGGGACCGGTAATGCCCGGGCCGGTAGCGTAAAATCACCTTTGCGTAAAGGTGGTGGCGTGATATTTGGTCCTAGCCCAAGGTCCTATGAAATCAAAGTGCCTAAAAAGGTGAGAAAGCTTGCCCTTAAAATGGCCTTAAGTGCGAAAGTTTCTGACTGTCAGCTTTTTGTTATCGACGCTCTTGAACTTGAAGAAATTAAAACAAAGGCATTGGCAGGTGTTCTTTCAGCGCTGAATCTTGATGACCTTCTCATTGTTTCAGATAATGATGATGAGAAACTTGCGCTCTCCTCCAGAAATATTCCGGATGTTAAAGTGATTAAGACCGAAGGTCTCAATGTTTACGATATTTTAAAGTTTAAAAATCTTCTGCTGGTTCAATCCAGTATTGAAAATATCAAGGGGAGGCTGAGCTAAGATGATAGAATATGACATCCTCCGTGGGCCTGTGGTTACCGAAAAATCCACCATTCAAAGAGAGCTGTTCAACCAGGTGACTTTAAAAGTTGCCAAGAATGCCAACAGGGTTGAGATCAAGACTGCTGTAGAAAAAGCATTCAATACAAAGGTTAAACAGGTTCGAACGATACAGGTCAAAGGGAAAGTAAAACAGCGTGGCAGAATTATCGGCAAAAAAATGGACTGGAAAAAAGCCGTTGTCACATTGATGCCCGGACAACGAATTGATTTTTTTGAAGGTGTGTAAAGAGGTATTTATATGTCAACAATAGTTAAGACCAAGCCGACATCTCCGGGAAGACGCGCTCAGGAGTATCTTTCTTTTGAAGAAATTACAAAAGATAGACCTGAACGCAGGCTGACTAAAAAACTCAATAAACGGTCCGGCCGAAATTCATACGGAAGAATTACCGCCAAGCATAGAGGTGGCGGGGCTAAGAAAAAATATCGTATTATCGATTTTAAACGGGACAAAGACGGAATTCCAGCCAAGGTTTCTGCAATCGAATATGATCCGAACAGATCCGCTAGAATCGCTCTGCTGACCTACGCAGACGGTGAGAAAAGGTATATTTTGGCTCCCCTTGATATTAAAGTGGGCGATATCCTTGAAACCGGTCCCGACGCTGATATTAAACCCGGTAACTGCCTGCCCTTGGAAAACATTCCAACGGGCACCAGAATTCATAATATAGAATTGAAGCAGAATAAAGGCGGCCAGATTGTCAGAAGTGCCGGCGGATACGCCCGGCTTATGGCCAAAGAAGGCTCTTACGCTCAGATCCTGCTTCCTTCCGGTGAAGTTCGCATGATCCATGTTAAATGCAAAGCCACCGTTGGGCGCGTCGGAAATGAGAAGCACAGCGATGTCAGTATTGGTAAGGCAGGTCGTACCAGGTGGATGGGAAAACGTCCTTCTGTTCGTGGTGTTGCAATGAACCCTGTGGATCATCCCATGGGCGGCGGTGAAGGCCGTTCTTCAGGCGGTCGGCAGCCATGTTCTCCTTGGGGTGTGCCTGCAAAGGGTAAAAGAACCCGTAAGAATGCAAGAACAGATCAGTATATTGTTAAAAGAAGGGCTAAAAGGAAATAGGTGATAAATTATGCCAAGATCATTAAAAAAAGGACCCTATATTGCGCCTGAGCTTCTAAAAAAAGTTCTTGAAGCCCAGAAGTCCAGCAGCAATAAAGTAATCAAAACCTGGTCGCGCCGTTCCACTATCTTGCCTGAAATGGTAGGCAATACTTTTGCCGTCCATAACGGAAAAAAATTTATTCCGGTGTTTGTAACCGAAAACATGGTGGGACATAAACTTGGTGAATTTTCACCCACAAGAACTTATTGGGGTCATGCTGCAGATAAAAAATCCAAACGGTAATCTGCTATGATTTAGAGGAAATTTAAGATATGGAAGTTAAAGCGACTACAAGATATGCAAGAATCTCACCGTTTAAGCTGCGGCTGCCTATCAGCGAGATCAAAGGCAAAAATGCCGAGCAGGCGCTGACCTTATTAAAGTTCATGCCTTTAAAAGCAGCAGGAATTATGTATAAAACCCTGCAGTCTGCCATTGCCAATGCCGAGCATAACAATGAGGTTGATGTTGACAAGCTGGTAGTGAAAAATGTGATTGTTGATCATGGACCATCCATGAAGCGGTTCAGGCCGCGGGCAAGGGGAAGAGCTGCCCGTATTCTAAAAAGAACCAGTCATTTAACAGTGGTTGTAGAAGAAACCGTCTAAAAAAGGAGGAAAAGGCTTGGGCCAGAAAGTAAATCCTACCGGATTAAGATTAGGCATCATCAGGACTTGGGATTCCAGATGGTACGCTGACAAAGAGTACGCAAGCTTTGTCGAAGAAGATTTCAAAATCAGAAAATTTCTGAAAAAGAAACTCTACCACGCGGGTATCTCAAAAATCGAAATCGAAAGATTTTCCAAACAAATCAGGCTGAGAGTGTTTGCAGCAAGACCCGGTATCATCATTGGTAAGAAGGGTAGCGAAATTGCACTTCTCAAAAAAGAGCTTGAAAAAATGCTCAACCCTGACGTGCTGATCGATATTAAAGAGGTAAGAAGACCAGAGATTGACGCACAGCTTGTGGCTGAGAATATTGCAAGCCAGCTGGAAAGAAGAATTGCCTTCAGAAGAGCCATGAAAAGAAGCGTGTCTTCCGCCATGAGATTTGGCGCCAAAGGCATCAAGATTATTTGCTCCGGCCGTCTTGGCGGTGCAGAAATGGCCAGGACCGAATGGTACAAAGAAGGGCGGATTCCCCTTCATACGCTCAGAGCTGATGTGGACTACGGGTTTATTGAAGCCAAGACCACTTACGGCGCCATCGGTATTAAAGTGTTCATCTTCAAGGGTGAAGTGTTGAGTCCTGGTGAGCAGGCATTGGCGACTAATTAAGGTGACGAGGAGAAATTAGCAAATGCTGAGTCCTAAAAATGTAAAATTCCGCAAACAGTTCCGCGGTAGAACCAAAGGAACTCCCAACCGTGGGAACACCCTGAG
>JAKSBO010000153.1 GCA_022361095.1 Desulfobacterales bacterium
AGCGCGGCCGCGCGTCCACCAGAACGTTGTCGGTAATCTGGTAGGTCTTGCTGTCGATGAAGTGGGCCATGTTGGTGGTCTCGGAAGTGTTCACGAAGACCGATCCGTCCGGGCTCACGCCCATGCCCTCCGGTTCCACACCGACGGGCACCTCCGCCAGCACCGTGCCTTTCTCCACCAACGGCCTTGGCCCCCGGTGTTTAAAATCACTATTGTCCGATTCATCTATGCCGCCGCTTTTCAGATAATCCGTATTGAAAAAAAACTCTATATTGTACGCTTTGCCCGGGTAAGTTTCCCCGCCTTGGGCCACACGGAAAAGTATGGAATCGCCAATGGGCGACCTGATGAAATCTTCAATCCGTTCATCGGAGACCAGGCCGAAAACAATGTCTTTTTCCGCCAGGGCCGTACGAATGACCACAGCCGGTATATCAGGCTCCATGTCACACAGTTTTGATAAAAATGCAGATTGGTGATCGCAGGCGACCTGGAGTAAAAGGCCGCCGCAGATCTCAATCCCCTGCTTCAACTGCCCAAGGCTGTTCCCATTATTGGATTCCGGGCAACCCGTATGGATATTTTGGGCATCCCGGCCGGCAGACGGTTTATTCCCAGCGGATTCCGTTTTTGCTGGCGGCGTACCCGCCACCCCGGGCAGGTTACAGGACCGCTCCTGAAGTGTAAGCACCTCATCACGCTGTTTCATTGTGATCATACCCGCTTCCACCATCACATCCCCAATGCGCCGGGGTTTTTTCCCCTTTTGAAACTGCTCTTTTTGCTCCTCTAATGCCAACGCCATAACGCTTTTATTCACAAAACCCCTGGCAAGCGCGATGGCACCGAACCGGTATTCCTGCTGGTGGATGGCAACAGCCTTGACAGCCGTGGTCAGCCGGTGAACATTCTGGGGTGAAATCAGTTTTTGGGCAAGAAAATATGCTTTGAGTTGTTCATCTAAATTGCTGTCGTCACTGCACTGGGCAAGGGCCTTTTGCAACTGTTCCTCACTGATAAACGCTTTTTTAACAGCCAGAATTCCGATCAGCGGAACACGTTTGCCTTGCTTTGACCCATATTCTGCCATATTTTCCCAGCATCCTCAGTAAATTGTTGCTGTGTTAGCCCTAGCGCACAGTTGAGAGGGAATAGCTGTGCGCTATAGGCTATATACTATCAATATAAGGATAATTATCAGCCGAAAACAGCAATGATACCTGCAAGCAGCAAAGGAACCTCGAACCAGAACTCGTAAAAATTAGCGGAAATATCGCTGTCTTTTTTATACCGTATGGTCAATATAAACATAAAAGCAGGTATCAGGGCAAGGCCGCAGACAACCGGCGATACCCAGACTGGTAAAATCAAAGGAATGATCATTGCGGAGACAAGCGTGTAATGAACAAATTTCAGGGTCTTTTTCTTACCCATGAGAATAGGCAGGGTCTCCCGGCCTGCAATTCTGTCCCCCTGGACAGCCAGGATATCCATAAACGCGGTCCTTGCAAAGGATAATCCTGTGGCAAACACAAAGGCGACCAGGGTCAATCCCGGGTTCGCCTTAAGGCTGATTCCGGGCATCAGGCTTGTGACAATCCCCCATGCCAGTGCAATGAGAATGGTTTTTGATCCCGGAACATCCTTAATCCGGTAAATTTTACCTCCGGATGAAAGGCAAGGAAAAATGGTACGGGTATATGACATGCCTAACAGCATCATGACGATGAGTACAGTAAAGTATCCCCACCCTTTTGTCCAGGCAAGGAAAAGCCCTACAGCACCTGACAAAAAAGCCACCAGCAAAAGCCATTGCTTATTTTGCCTGTATAGGGCTGCCCGGTCCGGTTTGTTGTAGGTATCGGACCCGATGGTCATCATGTTGTTCATGATCTGCATGGAAAGAATATAGAACATGGCAATGGCAGCCGAAACGCCGGGGCTTTCTGCCCTGGAAATCATGGCGGAGCCCAGGGTCAGACAGGCGGCACCTGCAGCCAAAAGAATATTGGTTTTCATCAACACATCCATCACGGCCAGAATCTTCCCCAGCCCGGGCTGCTTTTCCCTGAACGCCTGTTCCACACTGCTGCATGTGTCATTGATAATCCAGTTAGGGGTGGAGGCCCCTGCAGTAATGGCAATATGTTGTGCATGGGAAATGGATGTATAGTCGATCTCAGATGCCTGTTCAATGTGCATGGACGGTTTACCGGTTTCCGCTGCGACCTGGGCCAGACGTTTTGTATTCCCGGAAAATTTTCCGCCCACAACGATAACGGCATCATGGGTCTCGGCCATTTGCCTGACCTCATCCTGGCGCTTTTCGGTTGAATCGCAAATGGTGTTAAATATTTCGTAATGGGGCACATTGTTGCGGCACCATTCCTGGAGATCTGCAAAAATCTTGGTATTCTGTGTGGTCTGGGCCACCACCACCGCCTTTTCAAACCTGGGAAGCGCCTTGAGCTGATCCAGATCGGTGATGGTATGGCCCTTTTCCCGGGCATATCCCAAAAGGCCGACAACTTCGGGATGTTTTTCATCGCCGAGAATAATGGTGTCATAGCCCTTTTTTGAATATTTATCGATGATCACCTGGACCCGTACCACCCTCGGGCAGGTGGCATTGACCACGGTGAATCCGGCATCAGCCAAGGCCTTTTCATCCTGGGGCGGCACCCCGTGCGCCCGAATAAGCACAATGCCCTTTCCGGATTCGGGAATGGTGTCCATCCGGTAAATCTGCTTGCTTTCCAGCATCTCCAGAACCTGGGGATTATGTATTAAAGGCCCATATGTATAAATGGGTTCCTTGGCCTTATTTGAGGCATCCAGCACCATATCCACCGCCCGGCGGACGCCCATACAGAAACCAGCGGTTTTAGCAATTGAAATTTTCATGAAATTCTACTCAGCAACTCCACAAGACGGTTAAATTCAGACCCGGAGGAAAATTTGATTTCAATTCGTCCACGGCTCCCGCTTTTTTTAATGAAGACCGGAGAATTGATCCGGGAGGATATTTGGGACGAGGTCTCTTCTAAAAACTTCTTTTCGTCCGCATTAATTTTTTTTGCGATTTTCTGGGGCTGTTTTTTAGCCTGGTTGACCAGCCGCTCGGTTTCCCGCACCGACAAATGCTTTTCCATGACCTTTTTGAACAAATAAAGCTGATTCTCAACGGATCCGGCCCCCAACAGCGCCCGGGCGTGCCCCATACTTATTTCCTCGGCAATCAGTCCCTCTTTGATCTCTTCGGGCAGGCTGCGCAGGCGCAGCAGGTTGGCGATGGTGGAACGGTTTTTGCCGATTTTCTCAGCCACCTTTTCCTGGGTGTATCCAAATTCGTTAATGAGACGGTAGTAGGCTTCGGCCTCTTCGAGCACATTGAGATTTTCCCTTTGGATATTCTCAATGATCGAAACTTCAAGTACCTGCTCATCCGTCAGATTGAGGATAATGACGGGGACCTGGTCAAGGCCCGCCGCCCTTGCGGCCCGCAAGCGGCGCTCCCCGGCAATCAACTCATAGGCACCGTCCATTTTCCTGGCCAAAAGGGGCTGAAGCACGCCCTGCTCGGCAATGGACTGGGTAAGCCGTTCCAGTTCATCCTCACTGAACCGGGTTCTGGGTTGGTAACGGTTAGGCGTTAACTGCTCAACCTTACAAAATAAGAAATCCGAATTGGCTTCGGGTTCTTCCATATCAGGAATAAGCGCTGATATACCACGGCCCAGACCGGTGTTTTTGCGTCTCTTATTTGTCATCGCTTTAAAAGTTCCCTGGCAAAGGACATATAACTTTTAGCGCCCGGTGAAGTCTTATCGTAAAGAATAACAGGCAAACCATAGCTTGGCGCCTCTCCAAGCTTCACATTACGGGGAATTTTTGTTTTGAACACCAGATCATTGAAATACTGCCTGGCTTCATCCACTACGTTCTGGGATAAATTGGTTCTGCGGTCGAACATTGTCAGTAAAATACCTTTAATCATCAAACCGGCATTAAATGCATTCTTAATTCGTTTGATGGTGTCTAATAGCTGCCCCAATCCTTCCAGGGCAAAAAATTCACTTTGCAACGGGATGACAACAGAATCACTTGCGGAGAACGCGTTCAACGTTAAAAGACTTAACGCCGGCGGACAATCAATGATAATGAAATCAAATTTATCAGCCGCAGGAGCCAGAAGATCCTTGAGCCGGGCCTCTCTTTTGGGGTCGGACATCATTTCCACTTCAAATCCGATGAGATCGACATTGGCCGGCACCAGGGTCATTCCCTTGAGCATGGTGGGTAAAAGCAGATCCTCAAGGCCGGCCTCTCCAATTAAACCGTCATACAAAGATGCGTCAAGGCCGGGTTTATCCACCCCGAGAGCCGTTGTGGCGTTGGCCTGGGAATCACAATCCACAAGCAACACTTTTTTTTTCAGTTTGGCAAGGGAAGCCGCAAGATTAACCGCTGTGGTGGTTTTACCCACCCCACCCTTCTGATTGGCAATACTGATGATCTGAGTCATAATCCAATTTTCTTATCATAATTAAAGTGTAGAGGCAAACATCCGACCACGCGGCCGGTCAGGCGATTTGGCCGTTTTTTAAGAATACGGCAGGATCTTGTGCGCTGACAATAAACTAAATTTTATCGCAGCACATCCCCTGTTGCCCCGGAAAAATCCCAACGATCAGGGTAATGCTTTTATTCCCCTATTCCAAAATACATGTCAATAAAAAAAAGAGCTGTGCATGTTAAACGGTTTATTTGACATTTTCAAAACCTTGGCTACTATTGGCGGTATTATGTCAATTTCAGACCAAATTAAAAGACTCATTCCCAAGGCCATGGGCCGGGACCGGTATATGCTGGCCCGTGCCTTGCGCAGCAAAGGCAAATCCGGTAAGGGGCCGGGTAACAGGGTTTTAAAAGATCTTCTGGCAAAAGCCGGGGCCTCGGCCGATACCAGGCGCCGACGCCTGGACAACTGCCCCCAAAACATCCGCTTTGATCCGGATCTGCCCATAAACGGCAAAAAAGAGACAATTATCAAAGCCGTACAGGACCATCCCGTGGTGATCATTTCTGGTGAAACCGGATCAGGGAAAACCACGCAGATTCCCAAATTATGCCTGGAAGCAGGCCGTGGGATTTCAGGCATGATCGGCTGCACCCAGCCCCGGCGCATTGCGGCCATGACCGTGGCCAAACGCATTGCCTTTGAACTCAATGAATCGTTGGGACAATCCGTGGGATATAAAATCCGGTTTGATGACCATACACCGGACAGCGCCTATATCAAGCTGATGACCGACGGTATTCTGCTGGCTGAAACCCAGCAGGACCGATTTTTAAACCAGTATGACACCCTGATTGTGGATGAGGCCCACGAGCGAAGCCTCAACATTGATTTTGTTTTAGGTATCCTGCGCGGCCTTGTCAAAAAACGTAGTGATCTCAAACTGATCATCACCAGTGCCACCATTGACACGGAAAAATTTTCCAAAGCTTTTGACAATGCCCCGGTAATTGAGGTTTCGGGCCGGATGTATCCGGTTGAACTGATTTATGCCCCCATTGAAGATGACACGACCGATGGTGCGTCTGGCGGCGCTCCGGATGACCAGGGTTATGTGGAGGCAGCTGCCGCCCGGACAGCCGATCTGTTAATGCGCACCCGCACCGGGGATATCCTGATCTTTATGCCCACAGAACAGGATATCGGAGAGACCATGGAAATACTTAAAGGCAAAAATCTGTCCGGGGTGACGATTCTGCCGCTGTTTGCACGGCTTTCTGCCGGAGAACAGGCCAAAGTATTTGCCCACGGTCCAGGCAGGAAAGTTGTGGTTGCCACCAATGTGGCCGAAACCTCTTTGACCATCCCCGGCATCAAATATGTGGTGGACACAGGCCTTGCACGTATCCCCTCCTACTCTCCAAGAACCCGGACCACGGCACTGCCGGTCAGTCCGGTTTCCCAGTCCAGTGCCAACCAACGCATGGGCCGGTGCGGCCGTGTGGAAAACGGGGTGTGCATAAGGCTTTACGATGAAGATGATTTCAATGGCCGCCCTTTTTTTACAACACCGGAAATTTTGCGCTCCAACCTGGCCGAAGTCATTTTACGCATGATCGCCCTGCAGCTTGGCGATGTCTCCACCTTCCCCTTTATTGACCCGCCTGCCCCCAAAAGCATCAAGGACGGGTTTGACACGCTTTTGGAGCTTGATGCCATCGCCGCCCCAAAATCGGCTGGAAAACAGGGTAAAAAATACCGCCTGACCCCCTCGGGCCGCTTAATGGCCAGGCTGCCCATGGACCCGAAACTGTCGCGTATTTTGCTCAATGCAGGGGATACGGGTGTGCTTAAAGAGGCGGTCATTATCACCACGGCCCTGACCGTGTCCGACATCCGCCAGCGCCCGGCAGACAAGGTCCAGGCCGCAGACCAGAAACATGCCCAGTTCAAAGACCCGGCATCAGATTTTATCACCCTGCTCAACATCTGGAATGCATGCATAGACGCCAGAAAACGCCTGAAATCGCGCTCAGCCCTCCGCAAATGGTGCATTGAAAATTTTCTCTCTTTCAAGCGGCTGCGGGAGTGGCAGGATATCCACAGCCAGATCACCCGGATGATCAAAGAACACGGTATCAGACAGACCGTGCCACCGGCCCCGGCCCCCAAGAGCGCTGATTCCAAGGCAGATGGGTTTGAGCATGGCGGCCCCTTGTATGCCGCCATTCATAAGGCGCTTCTCCATGGATACCTGGCCGGTATTGCCCAAAAAAAAGAGAAAAACCTTTTCACCGCTGCCAAGGGCAGGCAGGCTGTCATCTTTCCGGGTTCCGGCCTGTTCAACAAGGCCGGCAACTGGATTGTTGCGGCCGAATATGTCAAGACCAGCCAGCTTTTTGCCCGGTGTGTGGGCAATATTGATCCGGCCTGGATCGAAGAGATCGGCCAAAGCCTTTGCACCCGCACCTACAGCGACCCCCACTGGGAAAAAAAACGCGGGGAGGTGGTGGCATCCGAATCGGTCTCGCTGTTCGGCCTTATCCTTGCGAGCGGCAGGTCCGTGGCCTACGGAAAAATCAATCCGGAAGAGTCCGGGGAGCTGTTCATCCGGCATGCCCTGGTCCAGGGAGAGATCTTCCATAAATTTGGATTTACGGATCATAACCAAAATCTCATAGAAGAGATTGGCACCTTAGAGGACAAAACCCGGCAGCGGGATATCCTGGCTTCGGAGGATGAGATCTATGCGTTCTACCAGTCCCGGCTGCCCAAACC
>JAKSBO010000403.1 GCA_022361095.1 Desulfobacterales bacterium
GCCGAGAAGATCGGTTTTCCCGTCATGCTCAAAGCCAGCTGGGGCGGTGGCGGCAGAGGCATGCGGGCCGTGGAAAGCACCGAAGAGGTGTTGACCCAGGTTGATGCGGAGCGCAAGGAATCCAGCGCAGCCTTCGGCAGTGATGAAGTCTATTTTGAAAAGCTTGTCAGAAGAGCCAGACACCTTGAGGTACAGGTACTTGGGGATTCCCAGGGCAATATCATTCATCTGTTCGAACGTGACTGCTCTGTTCAAAGAAGAAATCAAAAGGTTGTTGAAAGAGCACCGGCTACCTTTCTTTCCGATGAAAAGCGTGAAGAGTTGTGCAACGCAGGCCTGGCCATTGCCAAAACCGTTGGATACGAAAGTGCCGGAACCGTTGAGTTTTTAATGGACATGGACAGTGAGCAGCTTTACTTCATGGAAGTCAATCCAAGAATCCAGGTAGAGCACACGGTGACAGAGGAAGTCACCGGGGTTGACATTGTCAAGGCACAATTAAAAATTGCCCAGGGCATGCTGATTGGCGATCCCGGAAGCCTTATTCCAAAACAGGAGGATGTCGGACTCAAGGGCCATGCCATCCAATGCCGTGTCACCACCGAAGATCCGGAAAACAACTTTATTCCCGATTACGGAAGAATTACCGCTTACCGGTCAGCAGCCGGATTCGGCATTCGTCTGGATGCCGGAACCGCTTATTCCGGTGCCATCGTTACCCGCCATTTTGATTCCCTGTTGACAAAAGTCACCGCCTGGGGCGGGAATGAAGAGGAAGCACGTTTGAAAATGTATCGTGCCTTAACCGAATTCAGAATTCTGGGCGTTGCCACAAACCTGCAGTTTTTAGAAGGTCTGATTCTTCATCCAACCTTTGTAAATGCCGAATATACCACCAAGTTCATTGATGAAACAAAAGAGCTCTTCGCCTTTGCCAAAAGACGCGACCGGGCAACCCGGCTGCTTTCGTTCCTGGGTGATGTCATTATCAATGAGAATGAAGATGTCAAAAACAGGCCCGTTCCGGCAGCACATGTGCACCAGCCCGCCGTACCCAAATTTACTGCCCAGGATGCCAAGCCGGGGCTCAAACAATTGCTGGATAAAGAAGGCCCCCAGGCCGTTGCAGACTGGATGAAAGCCCAGGATAAACTGCTGATCACCGACAAGACCATGCGCGATGCCCATCAATCCCTGCTTGCCACCCGGGTGAGAACCTTTGATCTTGTGAACATTGCACCCACCTATGCCGCGCTGCTGCCAGATCTGTTTTCCGTGGAGTGCTGGGGCGGGGCAACCTTTGATGTGGCCATGCGGTTCTCCAAAGAGTGCCCATGGGAACGGCTCCAGAAATTGCGTGAAGCCATGCCCAACATGTTGACCCAGATGCTGCTCAGGGCCTCAAATGGTGTGGGGTATACCAATTATCCGGACAACGTGATTACCTATTTTGTTAAAGAGGCGGCCGAAAACGGCATGGACCTTTTCCGTGTTTTTGATTCTCTGAACTGGGTTGAAAACATGCGGTTGGCCATGGATGCGGTATTGGAAAACAATAAAATTTGTGAAGCCTCCATCTGCTATACCGGTGATATTCTCGATCCCAACAGAACAAAATACAACCTTAAATATTATGTTGATATGGCAAAAGAGCTGGAAAAAGCCGGTGCCCATATCCTGGCCATTAAGGATATGGCAGGATTGTTAAAGCCGGCTGGGGCAAAAGTGCTCATTGAAGCCTTGAAGAATGAAATTGGTCTGCCCATTCACCTTCACAGCCATGATACCAGCGGCATTGCCGGTGCAACACTGCTGGCGGCAGCAGACGCAGGCGTTGATGCCATTGATTGCGCAATCGACTCCATGAGCGGGTTGACCTCACACCCCAATTTAGGTTCCATTGCCGCCGCACTTAGAAATACGCCCAGAGATACCGGCCTTGATCCGGAATCCCTGGCTTTGGTTTCCAACTACTGGGAAAAAGTAAGGCAGATGTACATTGGATTTGAAAGTGAATTTCACAGCGGAACCTCTGAGGTGTATCTGCATGAGATGCCCGGCGGCCAATATACCAATCTGCGCCAGCAGGCCAGAGCTCTGGGTATTGAAGAGAGATGGCCTGAAGTGGCAAAGGTATACAAAGATGTCAACGAAATGTTCGGCGATATCGTAAAAGTGACACCAAGCTCCAAAGTGGTTGGGGACATGGCCCTGTCCATGATCACCAGCGGCATCACCAAAGAAGATGTCCTGGATCCGGAAAAAGAGATCTCTTTTCCCGAATCCGTTGTCACCTTTTTTAAAGGCATGATGGGGCAGCCTCCCGGAGGATTTCCCAAGGAGTTGCAGAAAAAGATTTTGAAAGGCGAAGAACCCATTACGGTTCGCCCGGGACAACTGCTGGAACCTGCCGACCTGGACCAGGAGCGTGCCCAGGCCGAAAAGCTGGTGGAAAAGAAAATTTCCGACTGCGAACTTGCCTCTTACTTAATGTACCCGGATGTATTTGTGGATTACATGAAACATCGCAGACGTTACGGCAATGTCAGTGTTCTGCCGACCCTTAATTTTTTCTACGGTATGAGACGCGAAGAGGAGCTCTACGTTGATATTGCGCCCGGAAAAACCCTCATTATTCGCTTCATGGCCAAGGCAAAAGCTGACGAAGAAGGAAATAGAGAGGTCTTTTTTGAGCTCAACGGCCAATCCCGGATTGTTAGAGTGCCTGACCGCTCCAAAGTACCGGAAAGAGCACCACGGGAAAAGGCCAACCCCGCAAACCTGGGTGAAGTTGGATCTCCAATGCCGGGTCTGATCTCTGCGGTTTGCGTTTCAGAAGGCGATGAAATCGAACGCGGCGATGTACTGGTAACCATTGAAGCCATGAAAATGCAGACCAATGTGGTTTCCGACATTCCCGGTGTTGTGGAACGCATCGCCACATCCGTGGGAACACAGATTGACGCAAAAGATTTGCTGGTTGTTATTAAACAGGCAGACGATTAACTCATACGTCCTGAACTGATATAAAAAGGGCCGATTCATCCATGGGGTGGATCGGCTTTTTTTAATAAGAGTCTGCAATCTGATGAAGTTCGTTTATGTTTTTCTGCGGGCCGGACCGGATTAACAATTAAGCCGACTGGTTAAGGACCATCAGAGTCTGTTCAAAAAATACCGCTTCAGAAGGATCATCGGACAATATTTCACAGCTAGGTTCGAGACCTATATTATTGTATTTTCTCTTATGCGGCGTTAAAAGCCAGCCAACCGTTAAAATAAGTGCCGAACCGTCCGACAATTCAAAAATGGTCTGTGTGGTCCCTTTTCCATAACTCATTTTACCGATGGATAATGCTCTATCATTTGCCACTAGTGCAGCGATAAATATCTCGGCGGAACTGGCAGTCTTTTCGTTTTGCCAGAGCACAATTCGGGATGTTTTGTTATAGGGGGACGTTGTGCTTTTAAACTCCCGGACCCCCTTGTTGTCTTTAATTGATGTAATCAAGGCCCCTTTCTCTAAAAACAGCATTGCAGAATCCAATGCCTGGTAGAGATCCCCGCCCGGATTATCTCTTAAATCAATTATAAAAACAGAAGGGGTGTTTAGTTCCATGAGTGCAAATTTAAGATCGCGCCTGGTACTGGTTAGAAAGGCGTGGATTTTAATCACAGGAATTCCGTCATAATTGGATCTTGTTACCGATTCATACTTGACTGGCCGGCGGATGATTTTAACGATTTTTGA
>JAKSBO010000487.1 GCA_022361095.1 Desulfobacterales bacterium
CCCCTGATGTCAACGTAGATCCAGGCGGTGCGCCTGGCGTTTTCGCTTTTAATGCCGGCAGGCCCTTTGTGCAGGGATATGGTGCATAATTGGGCCAAGGGAACATGGGCGCCGGTTTTCGTGGGAACAAGGACGCGCTTGAGCCGGTCGATATTGTCCCTGAGCTCCCGGTTGTATCGCAGGTTAATGGGATAGCGTTCAAGGCCTTCCACCGTATAAGAGACATTCATGCCGCCAATGGCGGTCATGATCACATCCTGAACATCTTCAACCGTAAGCCCGTAGCGCGCGATCTGATCCCGCCTGATTTGAAAGTCCATGTAATTGCCGCCGGTCACCCGTTCGGAAAACGCCGACAGCGTGCCCGGTACATTCCGCATCACGGCCTCAATCCCGGCCCCCAGGTTGGTCAGCACATCCAGGTCCGGCCCCATAAGCTTGATGCCCACAGGGGTTTTTATGCCGGTGGAGAGCATATCAATACGGGTCTTGATGGGCATGGTCCAGGCATTGGTCAGCCCTGGAAACTGGATGGCATGATCCAGATCCTGTATCAGCTCGTCCATGGTGATGTAACGTTCCAGGGGCCAGATGGCGGACAGGGGCCTTTTCAAAAAATCCGGCCAGCTTGAAAAGAACCTCTTTACCTCTTTTTTGCGCCATTCATGGATCACCTTACCGTTTTGGGTTTCAGGCCAGATCCAGGCCAAAGGATATTTAAGAATAGCGGGCCAATCGGAAAAGAACCGTTCTCTTTGTATCTGTTCATAGGTGGCCTTGGGACGCAGCATGATCGTGGTCTCAATCATGGACAAAGGTGCCGGGTCCGTAGGGGTTTCGGCCCTGCCGATTTTTCCCAGCGTATGTTTGACTTCAGGGAATTTCCGGATGATTTTATCGGTCTGCTGCAAAAGTTCCCTTGCCTTGGTAATGGAGACACCGGGCAGGGTTGTGGGCATGTAAAGCAGATCGCCCTCGTTTAAGGGCGGCATGAATTCAGAGCCCAGGCGGGTCATGGGATACCAGGTGACGGCAAGGGATAAAAAGGCCAGGGCAATGGTGGTCTTTTTCCGGCGCAGCACCACCCGGATTACAGGCAGGTAAATCATGATGAAAAAGCGGCTCAACGGATTGCGCTTCTCCGGAACAAACCTTTGGGGAACAAGGCATGCCAAAATAAATATTGAGAGCATCAAGGCGGCGGCAAGACTCCAGCCGGGCATGGGAAGGCCGCTTGAGGCGCATGCCATGACAAGAAGCGGCGGCAGTATGGGCAGGCCAACCCAGAGCATGAGTCTGCGGCGCTGGCTCAAATCCCGGCGGTAGGTTCTCTCTTTTACAAAAAAAGTCATGAGTACCGGAATCACGGTCACGGCAAGAACCGAAGAGGCGGCCATGGCAAAGGTTTTGGTATAGGCCAGGGGTTTGAACATCCGGCCGGACTGCTCGCCCAGGCTAAATACGGGCAGAAAAGAGATGGTAATGATCAGCAGAGAATAAAAAAGGGCCGGCCCCACCTCTTTGGACGCATCGATAATAATCCGAGTATGGGATTTTTTACCCTGGTCCCGTTCAAGATGTTTATGGGCATTTTCAACCAGGACCACCGATGCATCCACCATCACACCTATGGCAATGGCGATACCGCCAAGGCTCATGATATTGGCATTGATGCCCAAAGGATAGATCACGGCAAAGGAGATCAGGATACCCACAGGGAGGGTGAATATGGCAACAAAGGCAGACCTGAAGTGAAACAAAAAGATGACGCAGATCAGGGCCACCACCAACATCTCCTCGATCAATTTGGTTTTCAGGGTGGTCACGGCCCGTTCAATCAGCGCAGACCTGTCATAGCCCATCTCAATGGTAACACCGTCCGGCAGCCCTTTTTCCAGATCCTTAAGTTTCTCTTTTACCCGTTCAATGACCTCCATGGCATTTTCGCCCGAGCGCATGACAACAATGCCGCCGACCACTTCACCTTCACCGTTCCACTCAAGAATTCCCCGCCGAAGCTCCGGGCCGATCTGGATATTGGCAACCGACTTGAGCAGTATGGGGGTGCCGCTGGCATCCACACCCAGGGCAATCTGTTCAAGGTCTTCAAGGGTCTTTATGTATCCCAGCCCCCTGACCATGAATTCGGTCTCCCCCATCTCCACAACTTTGCCGCCCACATCGGTGTTGGATCTCCGGATGGCCTTTTTAACGGACTGGATGGACAGATTGTAGGCCAGAAGCCGGTTGGGATCGATTTCCACCTGGTACTGCTTGACAAATCCGCCAATGCTTGCCACTTCCGACACCCCCGGCACGGATGTCAGTTCGTATCGCAGATACCAGTCCTGGATGGAGCGCATCTGCTGCAGGTCGTACCGGCCGGTGGTGTCCTTAAGAACATATTCATAGACCCAGCCGACACCTGTGGCATCCGGTCCCAGGCCCGGTGTTACCCCCTGGGGCAGACGGCCCGAGACCACATTGAGATATTCCAGTACCCGGGATCTTGCCCAGTACAGATCGGTACCATCCTCAAATATAATATAGACAAAGGAGTAGCCAAAAAAAGAGTAGCCCCGCACCGCTTTTGCAAACGGCACGCTGAGCATGGCTGTGGTCAAGGGATAGGTGACCTGGTCCTCCACCACCTGGGGGGCCTGGCCCGGATATTCCGTATATACGATCACCTGGACATCGGAAAGGTCGGGAATGGCGTCCAGGGGGATATTCACCATGGCCATGGTTCCCCCGCAGATGGTAAACAGGGTGAACAGCAGCACCATGAA
>JAKSBO010000839.1 GCA_022361095.1 Desulfobacterales bacterium
GATGGGGAACTTGAAGCGTTTTACAACGCCGTTTCTGAACTTACAGGTCCACATAATGTCCTCAGTACCCATCATGGGCTGTACGGAAGCGCCCATGGGCACGAAGTCGGAGTAACCTCTTACTTCGATGGCCTGGGAGGGGCAGATTTTTACGCAAGAGTAGCATTCCCAGCACTGATCGGGTTCTTGGTTGTAAGCTTTCATTTCGTTAGCATCCAGAACCATCAGGTCATTGGGGCAGATGTACATGCATGCGGTCTTGTCCCCGCCTTTACAGCCGTCACATTTTTCTGCGATTACAAAAGATGGCATTTAAAATACCTCCATTAATGTAGGTTAATCAAAATTGCACAAATACCGTTGTGCGACAATTTGTTTTCTATCTAGATTAAGGCCTGCCGAAAGTTTCGAAAGGCCTGTAATTTAAAATATTTATCTTTTGAGGTAGAAGGCTTTAAGCCGTTTAATTTTTCACCCAATATGCCTTCTTCCTCCGAACAAATGATATGGGAATAACACCCTGACAAGGTCTGTGTCAAGAAAATTCAAAAAAAATGATTTAATGATTTCTTCAATTTTTTTGAATGATTATTGCGTCGACAATATATATGTTTTTTAGTTGTGCAAAGCACTATATATTGTAAATGCATCCATTAAAATCATCTGGAAAAACCTGTTGGATCCTGGTAATTTATCCGCCGATTGTCGAGAATCTGTTTTATAGTATAATTTTAAAATAATAAAGGAAAAAAAATGAACGATGAAATGCTGCCTGTGACGCTGGATGATCCTATGCAATTTAACTGCAGTCCGGATAATCCTTGCTTCAATCAATGCTGCAGGGATTTGAACCAGGCGCTGACGCCATATGATGTGTTGAGAATGAAAAATGCCGTAAATTTAACGTCCGGGCAATTCCTTCAGAAATATACATCCCGGCATACCGGTCCCGGCTCCGGTCTGCCGGTGCTGACCTTTAAACCCAATCCCGCCACCGGCCATGCCTGCCCTTTTGTTACAGATTCCGGATGTTCCATTTACAGCGACCGCCCTGGATCATGCCGCATGTATCCTCTGGCCCGGGCCATTGCAAAGGACAGGCGTACCGGGGAAAATGCCGAATATTTTGCATTGATTGAAGAAGAACACTGCAAAGGCTTTGGCGGCCGGGGCGGCAAAACCGTTGCCCAGTGGCTCAAGGGGCAGGACGTGGTCGACTATAATACGGAAAATGATAAAATTCTTGAGTTGATCAGCCTTAAAAACCAGATTCGGCCCGGCAATCTTGACGGCGCTGAGGAAGATATTTTTTATACGGCTTTATATGATCTGGATAATTTTAAAATTCAGATTCAAGAAAAAGGGCTTCTTGATTCACTGGATCTGCCCGCAGAATATGTAGAAAACGTTGTGGCTGATGATTTAAGTCTGCTCAATTTTGGTATTGCCTGGGTAAAATACCAGCTGTTTGGCAAAGCGTTGCAAATTCAGGATTAAAAATTATGGAAATAAAAGGACGTGTTGCGCTGGTGCTTGGGGCTGTCAAGGGAATCGGCAAGGGGATCGGCCTGGACCTTGCGCGGCAGGGGGCAAGTCTTATTCTCACCCGGCATGACTGGCCGGATGCCTTTTGTGATATGGAAGCGGCGTTTGAAAAAACGGGTGCCCAACACCATATCATAAATGCAGATTTGCGTAATGTTCATGAAATAGAGCGTCTGGCAAAGTTCATAGAGGAACGGTATGGGCGTCTGGATATCCTGGTGAACAACATTGAGCGTGGCGGCTGGCCTACGGTTCACGGGGCATATGTTGAGGAACAGTGGGATCTTGAGATTGAAACAACGCTTAAAGCTAAACGCTGGGTTTTTGAATCGATGTTTCCTTTGTTGAAAGCCAGTGATGATGCCGTTGTTATCAATATTTCGTCTGTTGCAGCCATAACCGGCAGATCCGGTCCGGCAGCCCTGGTTTTCAACGAGGGGTATTCAGCCGCCAACCGGGGGGTTGGTGTGCTTACCGAAACATGGGCCAGGATGGGTGCACCGTTTGTGCGGGTGAACGAATTGATGTTGGGTGTATTTGAAACCCGCCATGCCCAGGGCACCCGGGGGTGGCGGGAGGTATTGACGGATGCGGAAAAACGTTCCCTGA
>JAKSBO010000694.1 GCA_022361095.1 Desulfobacterales bacterium
CGGGCTTTCCGGTTCCGGAAAATCGACGTTGGCATTTGATACCCTTTACGCTGAAGGCCAACGCAGATATGTTGAATCACTCTCGACCTATGCCAGGCAATTTTTAGGCCAGATGGACAAACCGGATGTGGATGCCATTGAGGGGCTTTCCCCCGCCATTGCCATTGAACAGAAGACCGCCTCCCACAACCCAAGATCTACCGTAGGCACCGTCACGGAAATCTATGATTACCTGCGGCTTCTGTTTGCCAGAGCCGGCACCCCCCACTGCCATATCTGCGGCAAACCCATTTCATCTGCATCCATTGACCAGATCGTCCAAAGCATCCTTAATCCACTGCCTGAAAAGGCCCAGAAAATTATGGTGCTGGCTCCTGTGGTCACAAACAAAAAAGGCGGGCACGCAAAGCTTATCCACCACCTTAAAAAAGAGGGGTTTGCAAGGGTTAGAATTAACGGGCATGTCTGCTTGATCGAAGAGGCACCGGCCCTTGATAAGAAAAAGGCGCATAACATTGATGTTGTGGTGGACCGGTTGATTTTAAAACAAGGGATCGAACAGCGGCTGACCGATTCCGTTGAAACGGCACTGACGCTTGCCCAAGGCCAGGTGATCCTAGACAATCTGGACCTGAAAACACAAACCCTTTTCAGTGAAAAGGCCACCTGCCACACCTGCGGTATCTCTTATCCGCAATTTTCTCCGGCCACGTTTTCCTTTAATTCTCCCCATGGGGCATGCCCCCATTGTGACGGCCTGGGCCACCTGACCGAATTTGACCCGGAAAAAATTGTCCCAAACCATCACCTCTCCCTGCGCCAGGGGGCGGTCCTGCCCTGGGCAGGCAAGGATTCCGTTCGCCATATGGAATTTCTGGACGCCCTGGTAACCCATTATAATGAGGACATCTACACCCCCTTTAAAGACCTTTCCCCGGACTTTCAAAACGTGATCCTTTATGGATCCGGTACCCATAAAATCCCTTTTTATGTTGAACAGGCCGGTAAAAAAATCGTCTATGAAAAAACCTTTGAAGGTGTAGTTGAGCTACTGTCCCGCCGTTTTCGGGATACAAAATCAGCGGCCGTCAAACAGGACCTTGGCAAATACATGGGCCGTAAAGTCTGCTCCAAGTGTCATGGGTCCCGCCTGAACCCCGGTGCGTCGGCAGTACAGGTGGCAAAGACAACCATTCAGCAGATTACGGCCATGTCCGTCAAACACGCCTTTGATTTTTTAAGCACCCTCCATTTAACAGGCAGGGAAAAGGCGGTGTCGGAGTCGATTCTTTCGGAACTGTCCCAACGGCTTTGCTTTCTGGATGATGTAGGCCTTGACTATCTGACCCTTGACCGGTCTGCCGCAACCCTTTCGGGTGGAGAGAGCCAGCGTATCCGCCTGGCCACCCAGATCGGTTCAAAACTTTCCGGGGTCCTTTATGTGCTTGATGAGCCCAGCATCGGTCTCCACCAGCGGGACAATGCCCGTTTGCTGCGCACGCTGATGCATCTGAAGGGTCTGGGCAATACCGTACTGGTGGTGGAGCATGATGAAGAGACCATGCTGGCCGCAGACCACATCGTTGATATCGGGCCAAAGGCAGGCGTTAACGGCGGTCAGGTGGTGTTTTCAGGCCCGCCCGAAGAGTTGCTCAAGACATCCTGTCTTACAGGATTGTACCTGTCCGGAAAAAGAAAAATACCTGTGCCTGAAACCAGGCGCAGCAGCACCCAAAATTTTTTAACGGTTCAAAAGGCAAGTGAAAATAACCTTAAAGATATTGATGTCTCTTTTCCCATCGGGTGTTTAACCTGTGTAACAGGGGTATCCGGATCAGGAAAATCGACCCTGGTGCTGTCAACACTTTACCAGGCCCTTGCAAGCACACTGAACAGGTCCGAAAAACCTGTGGGAAGGCATGCCGCCATTTCAGGCATGGAATATATCGACAGGGTAATCCACATTGACCAGTGCCCCATCGGTAAAACCCCGAGATCCAATCCGGGCACCTACACAGGGGTTCTCACCCATATAAGGGAATTGTTTGCACAGACACCCGAAGCAAAGGCCCGGGGATACAAAGCCGGGCGGTTCAGTTTTAATATCAAGGGCGGCAGGTGTGAATCCTGCAAAGGGGACGGCATTGTCAAAATAGAAATGCATTTTCTGCCCGATGTTTATGTGACCTGTGATGTGTGCAAAGGCATGCAGTTCAACAAGGAAACCCTTGAAATAAAATACAAAGGAAAAAACATTGCCCAGGTACTGGACATGACCGTGAATCAGGCCCTTGAATTTTTTGACAATATATCATCAATCCGGCACACCCTTGTGACACTTGCGGAAACAGGGCTGGGATATATCAAACTGGGCCAGGCCGCCACAACACTGTCGGGGGGGGAAGCCCAGCGCATAAAGATTGCCAGGGAACTGTCCAAGAAAACCACGGGAAAAACCATTTACATTCTGGATGAACCCACCACGGGCCTGCATACCGATGATATCAAAAAGCTGCTGGCCGTGCTGGACCAGCTCGTGGATGCCGGCAACACCGTGGTGGTCATTGAACACCACCTTGATGTCATTAAATGCGCGGATTATGTCATTGATCTTGGCCCGGAAGGTGGAAACCGGGGCGGCCGGATCATTGCCCAGGGCACCCCGGAACAGGTGGCCGGTTCATCATTGTCCCATACGGGTTTTTACCTGAACCGGGTGTTAGGCGTTTAGCATTCGTCACAATAGTTTTCCACCATACAGGACCCGTCCACCAGGCAGGCAAACGCGATCTTTTCTGCCTGGCTGCGCCGTTTGGCAGAGACTGTCTCAAATTCATCGGGTAAGGATTTTATCATCTGGTGGTCAGGTCCGGGAATGGCGGCCATCCCCTCCCCTTGCACCTTTCCGGTTTCCCCTGAAATCAGTTCGGCATCCTCGCCATTGGTGACCACCACCAAAGGAATCTGGTAATCAAAGATGAGCCGGGATAGTGCCAGGGTCGGAAGACGCCGGGTTACAAGGGAGCCCGGGGCATAATTAATCATCATGATAGCGCGTTGATTCCTGTAAACCAGAAAATCAGCATTGACAACCTGACTGCGCTCACCGGTCCGGAGGGTAACCTCCCGCCCCGCCTCAATATCTGATTTATCAAACCCCAAACCGTTCACCAGATGCCGGGCAATTTGCTGGCGGTACCGCTCGTCATGGGTGTCCGTAATGGTTTTGCCACTTAAGAAATCAACAAGCTCACCCAGAATCAGGTGGTGGGAATTTTCATTCATAGTCTCCCCTTTAATTACGATTAGATATTGACCTTATATGCAGAAAAACATTATGAATGCCATAAAAATTAATAAAAAAGGGTGTATCAGTCATGCTGGATTTTCTTCCCTCCCCGGTTAAGGGGGCGCTTTCATTTATTGGATATTTACTCAACACCATTTGTTTGACTATGCCTTTGATTTTAACATCTATTTTTAAATTTATCATTCCCTTTAAAGGGCTGATTGTATTACTGGACAAATTCCTTATCTGGATTGCAACCCTGTGGATCAGTATCAACGGCATTAACTGCGACCTGTTCAACAAAATAGACTGGCAGGTGAACGGGTTGACCCGGTTGAAAAAAAAGGACTGGTACCTTGTCATATCCAACCACCAGTCCTGGGTGGACATCCTGGTGCTGCAAAAAATATTTAACCGCAAAATCCCCATGCTGAAATTTTTCCTGAAAAAGGAACTGATTTGGGTGCCGTTTCTGGGTCTTGCCTGGTGGGCCCTGGATTTTCCGTTCATGAAACGGTATTCAAAAAAATTCCTTGAAGCCAACCCCCACCTGAAGGGAAAGGATCTTGAGCGTACCCGCAAGGCGTGTGAAAAATTCAAGCATACCCCGGTATCGGTGATGAATTTTGTGGAAGGCACCCGGTTTACCCCGGAAAAGCATGAACGCCAGAACTCACCCTTTGCCCGTCTCCTTTTGCCCAGGGCAGGCGGTATTGCCTTTGTACTCGGCTCCATGGGCGAATACCTTCACAACATTGTCAATGTTGCTATCGCCTATCCGGGCGGGGTGCCCAGCTTCTGGGATTACATTTCAGGCAAGACAAAACAGGTCATTGTGGACGTGGATGTATTCCCTGTGAGCGAAAAATTGACCGGTGACTATTTTAATAATGACGGGTATAAACAACAATTCTGTGATTGGCTCAATGACATCTGGCAGGAAAAAGACAAAAAACTCAAAGAGCTGCTTTTTTGTGAACAGCCCGGCCAGTCCCCGGCGTGGTCAGGGCAATCGCATGTAAAAAAGCTCAAGAATTAAGGGGTTCCCTGATAGACATCCGTCCAGGTCGATGGTAAAAATTGACTTGAGTTTACTTTAGACGCTTTCTTAATTTTCCGGGTTTTTAAAAACCCGGAAAATTGTTTGGGGCACTCATGTCCTTTAGCTTTAAGGGTACACAGCTATGATAAAAAAAATAGGAATGCACATCATAAAACAAATAGACAGAATCCTCCTATTACAATATTGACCCATTCTGTCTAAGATAACTGTTAGCTTTTTGAGGTACTTTCTTTGCCAAACAAAATTTTCAATTACCTACTAGATGAAAAGATTGATACATTTATTCGTAGCTTTTGTAATACTGCAAAACAAACATTTGTTGATTCTAATGGAAAGCTTATTCATCCAGGTGAATTTGGAAATTACAGAGAAACATGTTGTAAAGAATTTTTACAATATTTTATTCCAAGGCGGTTAGATATTGAAGAAGGTTTTATAATCAACACTTCGGATGAAGTAAGTACAGAGTGTGATATTATAATATATGACAAGAATAATACTCCATTAATACAATCTAAGGAAATGCAGAAGTTTTACCCTGTTGAAACTGTTGCTGCAGTTGGTGAAGTGAAATCTTCACTTACTAAAACAAAATTGAAAGAAGCGCTCGATAAGTTGTCTGCTGTAAAAGCAATGAGAAAGGGTGAAATCACATCTGAAATTTTAAATAAAGAATCCAATGATGGTTATGATCCAATTAAAAATCCTAAAGATTCGCTATTTACATTCCTTATTTGTGAAAAATTCGATTTTAATTTGAGTAATTTACCAGTCACTATAAATAACATTTACTCGAGAGAAACTAACCCCAATTATCAGCATAATCTAATTTTGAGCATTAAGGATGGATTAGCTGCATACTACCATGAAAAAGACGGGGACATCCATTTATCTGTTCCTTATCCAATTTTTTATCAAAAACCCGTAAAGGCTGTTATAACAGAACCCTCTGACAACAATGATCATATTAAAGCATTCGCAAATTTTATGTTCATGGGTGTATCTGGGACAACTTTAATAAAACCAGATATAACTGGATACTTAATGTCAAAATGTTTAAAAGCGAATTATGATGTATAAAAAGCGAACAAGCGCTTGAACTGCGGCCCCGGCTATACACGGGCGCTTTCAAACGTTGTTTATTGAATTTATTAATTTTTTTGAAATCTGTCGCTTACCACGCCGGGCCGGTTAAGCGTAGCGTTATGTCAAATATATATGAGCCAAGAAACAATTAATAATATTTTCTTCCCCTACTATGTTAAGAAGTGTGAAGAAATAAAGAATAGCAAACTCAAATTTGTTCAATATACAAGTGCAGCTTCAGCGCTAAGCATCATTAAAAATAGAGAAATTTGGTTACGAAACACACGTTGCATGAATGATTTTTCAGAAATTGAACATGGAATAAGTTGTTTAACCAACACTTACAACGGTGACATTGGTCAAAAATTGAAAAATTTATTGAATGACCTCTATCCAGAAATAACTAAAAAGATTGAAAATTTATTTAATGGTTGGATACCGTATTTTAAATCACACACATTTATAGCCTGTGTATCCGAACATCCTCAAGAAGAGAATAATTACGGGCGGTTGTCAATGTGGCGTGCTTACGGTGGTAATAACTCAGTAGCACTTGTTGTAAATAAAGAGCCATTAACTGTTGAAACAGAGGCATTTAACGCATACACAAATCCTGTAGCATACCTAGAGCCAGAGCAAATTGGCAAAGAGCTGGAATACCTTCTTGAGAGAATGCAAAATAACATTGAATTTATTAAAGAGCTTGGCCAACAACAAGTGATTAATTGTATTTTTAATGTTTTTAAAGGTGTGGCTTTATGCACAAAACACCCTGGTTTCAGAGAAGAAAGAGAATGGAGGGTTGTTTATAATCCAAAATTAAGTGAATCAAAATTGGTAAAATCTGAAATAGAAGTAATTAATGATGTGCCACAGGAAATACATAAAATACCATTACAAAATATACCTGAAAAGAATTTTATAGGAGCTACTATTCCAGAAATAATAGACCAAATAATAATTGGTCCAAATGATCAGCAAGAGATACTTGGACATGCATTTGAAACAGTACTTAGGGAAGCTGGTGTTAATGAACCAGCCCAAAAAATATACTATTCTGGAATACCTTTAAGATAAAAGACATAATCGGGATAGGACTCCCCATCACTAAGGAGGCCCCCAAGAAAGTAGCCCAAAGAAACCTTCCTGTCAGGCCCTTTCAGAACCAGACGCGAATCTCTCGATTCATCCGACTCCTATCGTTAGGTTGTTTTTTTATAGACTTGATGATCCAGTTTTTAACACTTGACTTTCAAATATACCCAAATAACGGAAATCTTGGCAGGCTTAGGCTTCATGATTCAACGAAGCGAGTTTTACAAAAGGCCAAAAGTATTAATAAATGGCACTTTTAAAAAGGAAGACAAAAAATTGGATCATCAAGTCTACAGGAACCGCCAATGCACAAAAAGATAGGGATGGCGTTCATCAATCCGTGTAAACCATCTATCGGCCTTTTGTTTATGCCCCCTGAGTTTCCCATATTTCACAGGCTGTCCAACGTACTAAACACCAACTTATATAATGTAAAATCAAATACATAGCTGAGGAATTGTACACCCGAAATAATTCATCCGTTCTTGAATGACTTGATAAGTATATCCCTGTCCCAAGGTAGCCCATGGTCCGCAACAGCAAAATAAAAAAGACCGTGCACCCCATATGAATCAAAGCATCTCCCCAGACAGCCGGGATTCAACCGGGAATTTAGAAGTAATGTTTTTTTGAGATCCGGATAAAATATCCTTGACTAATACCGACCGGTCAGTCAATATATAAAGAAACATACGATATATTTATAATATTAATATATTAAAAATGACCAAAGGTCGGAAATGACAAAAAGACAAGAAAATAAAGAAAAAAAACAGGCGGCGATTCTTGCTGCGGCCCTGGGCCTTTTCTCGGAAAAAGGATTTGCAGCAGCCAAAATCATTGACATTGCCACGGCGGCCCATGTGGGCAAAGGCACTATTTACGAATACTTCAGGAGCAAGGATGACCTCTTTTTTGCCCTGTGCCAATGGTACGTGGATCAAACCGCTGCCGCTGCCATGGTCAGTGCCCAGAGTCTGGGGGGGCGTGTTGAAGAACGGCTCTGCACACTCATTGAGACCCTGGTAGAGGCCATGTCCAAGGAGATTGACACCTTTTCCATATTTCTGGAATTCTGGGCTGCGGCTGCAAACCCGTCCATGCGCGACCGCTACCGGTCAGCCCTTTTAGCCATGTATGACCGCCTCCGGGGGCTTGTTATCGGCCTGGTGGAGGAAGGCAGGGAAACAGGGGTTTTCAGGGAAGATGTGGATCCGTTTACCATTGCCGCAGGCGTGGTGGGGGCAATGGACGGGGTGATGTTCCAGGCGTGGATGGACAGGGGCTTTCATGCACCACAAGTGGCGTCCCGGTTTACTCGCACCCTTGTCAGGGGAATGAAGGCCTGATGCGTTTTCATACAACGGCCATGGGCCGACCTGGTCTATCGGCAGCCAGGCTCAGCCCACAACAAAGTTTGAAAGATCTGAGTAACTTACCCAGACTTTTTTATAAAATTAAATGCCATCCGGTTTTCCGGACAGCCAATAACAGCACATACAACACCAAGGAAGAGTGAAATGAAAAAAACAATTTTTAACTGGTTTATCCGGGGGGGAACAGCCCTGGTGCTGCTTTCGTCAACAGCCCTGGCAGGGGAACCGGACCCCAAAGCCGTGATTGCCAAAGCCTGGGATTACATGCGCGGTAAGACTTCGGTTTCCGTGCTCAAAATGACCGTACACCGGGCTGACTGGGAGAGAACTTCGGTCATTAAAGCCTGGACAAAGGGGCGTGAGAACTCCATTTTCCAAATCATTGCGCCCAAAAAAGACAAGGGCAACGGCACCCTGAAGATCGGCCGGAACATGTGGACCTATAATCCCAAAGTCAACCGGGTGGTCAAAATCCCGGCCTCCATGATGTCCCAGTCCTGGATGGGATCTGATTTTTCCAACAATGATCTGTCCAAAGCAGATACCATTCTCAACGACTATACCCATGAAATTGAAGGTACCCGGACACAGGACGGGATACAAATCTATGAGATCAAAGCCCTGCCCAAGCCTGATGCCCCTGTGATCTGGGGCATGCAGAAACTTAAAATCCGGGAGGACGGGATTCTTCTGTCCCAGGCCTTTTATGACGAGGATATGAATATGGTCAAAGTCATGGTCACCACGGATATAAAGATGATGGGTGACAGGCCTTTTCCCGTGAAATGGACCATGCGGTCCATGGATGCCGATTCCGGGGAAGATTATACCCTGCTGGAATACAATGAACTGCAGTTCGACCTGCCTGTTCAGGAGCGGCTGTTTACCGTGAACGCGTTAAAAAAACCATTGAGGTAACCCCATGGAAATTCTTATGGCCTGGCGTAACGTCTGGCGCAACCCCAGGCGCACTGCCCTGACCATCATGGCCATTGCCTTTGCCTGCCTGCTGTTGATTCTCATGCTCTCCATCCAGGTGGGTACCTATGAGGTGATGATCAATGCATCGGTAAAGACCCTGACCGGCCATGCCCAGGTGATCCGGCAGGGGTATAACCTGGACCGCAAAATCCGGCAGGTGGTTAAAACCCCCGGACCCATTGAAGAGATCCTTTCGGCCACCCCCCATGTGGCGGATTTCACTCCCCGGGCCAATGCCTTTGCCCTGCTCTC
>JAKSBO010000512.1 GCA_022361095.1 Desulfobacterales bacterium
CCATTGCTTAACAGGATAAAACCGAAAAGAATGCGAAGCAGGTGCCGTTCCAGCATCAGATAGATACCGGCGGCCACCAGCATTCCGGTGATCAGGCTCAACAGCATATGCATTATAATAACTCCTCGGATAGATCGAGCAGAATGGAAAGCACGCCGCCGGTTATGGCCAGGTAGACCCCGACATCGAAAAGAAGAGGGGTGCCCACGGTAATGACGTTTTTATACCATAGCCCTGTTAAATATGTTTTACCTGAAAATGCGGCAAAAAAACCTGAACCCAGGGATAACCCAATCCCGGTTAAGGCAATCATTCCGGGCGGTAGACCAATGCGTTTTCTAACATAACGGGGAGATTCAGAAAGGATCAGCAGTGCAAAGGCAATCACCGCAATCAGTGCCCCGATAAACCCTCCGCCCGGTTCATTGTGTCCTCTGAAAAGTAAATATAGAGAAAAAAGAAGCATAATCCCGATAACGATGTGGGCGGTTGTCCTGAAAATAACGGATTTCATCGGTTTTTCCTTTTCTTTTGCAGCAGAATGGCAGAGGCTCCCAGGGCCGCCATCACCACAACCGTGATCTCACCCAGAGTATCAATGGCCCTGAAATCCACCAGAATAACATTAACGATATTTCGGCCATGGGCCGCGATCATACTGTTGGCAGAAAAAAAACCGATCAGCGTTGTATCCGGATGTGCCGTATTCATGGCATAAAGGATTTTAAAAACACCGGCACCAATGGTTACTGCGATTGCCGTATTCAGCATCTGTGTTCCGAACTTATGGGGCCGTACCTCCGAAAATTTCGGCAGGCGGTCGACAATTATTACCAGAAAAATGACACTCAGTGTCTCCACCAGCAACTGGGTTTTAGCCACATCCGGCGCATTGTAGAACATTAAAAACAAAGTGGTGATAAACCCAGCCACACTCAAGGAGACAATAGCCAGGAGGCGGGAGCGGGACAGGATAACCGTTGTGACGGCAGCGGCAAGTCCCAGGGCCAGCATGACTTCATAAAAACGGATGCCCTGCCAATTGACGGTGTCCGGCATGGGCAGGGCAGGTGTATTAAAAAGAAATATCAATGCCATCAAAAAAAAGAGCATAAAAATATACCCGGTCAGCCGGCCATGCTGAAGAACGGATGTCAGCACCGATCCTGACCGGATAATTCCCTTGACGATCAAATCGTAACATTGGCTGCCGGCCGGCAGCATACGGGTGGTGCGGTCAATGAAACGTTTAATCCGGGTATGGCATTTAAAGAGGAAAAATGCAAATAACAATGACGCACCACTCAGAACCAGGGGCAGGTTCAGGCCCTGCCAAAGTTTTAAGCTTTCATGCCAGACATTGGGGGCCACAGCCCGGGCGGCCGGAATAATCAGCGTTGTATTGAGCCAATGCAGCCCTATAGTTGTGGCCAACAGCGCTAATATGCCAAGACAGAGCGGCGGAATCCACAAAAAAACGTATTTTTCAACAGAACTTGCCGGTACGGTCATGGCATCCGGCTTGGAAATAAAAGGACGGACCACCACCAAAAGTACCATCGCTCCCATCAAGGCATTGACAAACACCAGCAAAATTGTGGGTACATAAGATATTTGAAGTGCTGCCTTGTACATATATTCTTTACTCAAAAATCCGGGCAGCGGCGGGACCCCCGCTTTTGATAATGCGCTTAAGCCTGCAGCAAGAAAACTGAATTTAAGCGTCCTGCCAAGTCCGGCAACCTGGTCAATATTCCGCGTACCCGTGGCCTTGTCCACAGTGCCGATGACCATAAACAGTGCCGCTTTGTATAATGCATGGGCGATAGTGAACATCAAAGCTGCCGATATGGCATATCGGGTGCCCAGCGCCAGAAGAAAAACCAGCTTGCCAAGGGCGACATTGGTGCTGTAGGCCAGCATTAACTTTAAATCCCTTTGTTGTAATGTTAAAATCACTGTCCAGACCGCTGTGGCGCCACCTGTCAAAGCAAGGGACCAGAACCACAGGTCGCTTTGGCTGAATACGGGTGCAAGACGGGCCAGAAGATAGACACCTGCCTTTACCATGGTGGCTGAGTGCAAAAAGGCACTGACCGGTGCCGGTGCTGACATGGCTCCGGGCAGCCAGAAATGAAAGGGGACCTGGGCGGATTTGGTGAAGGCACCGATCAGGATCAGAATCAGTGCCGGCGTAAATCGTTTATCTGACGTGAATGCGGCACCGCGGTTGATGATTTGAATTATTTCCCAGGTTCCTGCCATCTGCCCCAGTAGAATCAACCCTGCCAGCAGTGCCAGGCCGCCTGCGCCGGTCACAAGCATGGCCTGGAGCGCATTTTTTCTGGAAATTTCCTGATCGTGATTAAATCCGATCAATAGATAGGATGTCACCGTGGTCAATTCCCAGAAGACAAACAACAGCATCAGGTTTCCCGCCAGGACCAGTCCAAGCATAGCCACCATGAAAAGGGTCAGATAAACATGGAACAGACCGCTTAAGGGTTTGCCTTTCATGTAATGGAAGGCGTAAAGCTGGACAAACAGACCGATGCCGCAGATCAGCCATGAAAAAAGCATGCTCAAGCCGTCAAGCCGGATTGAAAATGAGGCACCCAGTGAGGGCACCCAGTTCCAATGTAAATCAACACCCAAAGGAGTATACAGGACCCAAAGCCCAATGACTATAAACAGGTGTAACGCAACGGAAAAACCCATTATTGTTTTTTGGCAATTCATCTTGTGACCCACAACCCGTTTTTGATTCCGGTGGATATGAATCGGCTGTTTTACAGCGCCATTCTGATCCGGACTCGCCTATTTAGGCTTTTCATCTTTATGTATTTCATGGTGTTGATCCTCCGGAAAGATTGGATCAAACATTGAGATACAACTTTGAGATGATTTCAATACCAGAAAATACCCAATGCTCATAGCAAAAACAACAAAACCTATGGCCCACACATATTCTGGGCTGGTCGTGTTGAAGTCAAGAATAATAACTTTACGGGCAATGGCCATCAGGGCGGTTGCCATGACAATCTGGACATGGATCACATCTTCCCTCAGATAAATACATATGTTTACAAATATTTCAATGGCAATAAGTACCGCCATAAAGGCCCCGAAAGTAGCAAGTATATCGCTGATGGTCAGCAGGAATCTGGGTGGTGAAATTAATTCTTGATACAACACCCAGCACACATCAACCACCCCCCAAAGGATTAC
>JAKSBO010000549.1 GCA_022361095.1 Desulfobacterales bacterium
TGGGCAAAATCATCCATCACCGTGATGCCGGCAACCTGCCCCCTTATTTCCTGGCGTCTCTTAACTCCGCTGAAGGTTGAAAGCCCACGGACTATGTCGGCCTCGTTTATTCCCAGACTGCGGGCTGCGGCAATACAGGCTGTTGCATTGAGAAGGTTGTGGTACCCGGGCAGGTCCGTTTGTATGTTGATATCCGTACCAGGCCCCGTGATGCGGGCCAGGGTGTGCAAACGCCCCGTAACGGAATCCGGCTCACTGCTCAGGCGGTGCTCATGCACCTGCCACATGGCGTTTGTACCGTAAGTCTCAGGATTTTCGGCATCCGCATGATCCAGCACCTGCATCAGGTTGACGTTTTCCTTGCAGGCAATAATACGGCTTGACGCCTTTATCTTTGTCACCAGGGCATCAAACGCCCGGCAAATATGATCCAGGTCATCAAAAATATCTGCATGGTCAAATTCAATGCCGGTCATAATGGTGATAAAGGGCTCATAATGCATGAATTTCGGACCCTTATCAAAAAAGGCCGTATCATACTCATCTCCCTCTATCACCATATATTCCCCGTCACCGATTTTAAACGAGGAGTTATAATCTTTTAAAATCCCGCCGATCATAAATGACGGACTAAGTCCTGCTGTTTCGATCAAATGGGCCATGATGGCAGAGGTGGTTGTCTTACCGTGGGTGCCGGTGACAAGAATAATCTTTTTGTCACCGGCGATAAAACGGTTCACCGCCTGGGGCATGGAGATGTAGGCAAGCCCTCTTTCCATTACGGCAAGGGCCTCCGGGTTTTCACGTGTCACGGCATTGCCGATAATCACAAGGTCCGGAACCTGTTCCGGATCTTCACTGATATTGGCCGGATGAAAGCCGCTAAACAAAGTTATCCCGTTATCTATAAGAAAATCACTCATGGGCGGATAAACATTCTGGTCTGATCCCGTGACGGTATATCCCATTTTTTTAAGGATACAGGCCAACGTGCCCATGCCGGTGCCACAGGCTGCGATCAGATGAATGCGCTTGATGGAATCAGCCATTAAATTTCCGCCATGACCTGCCGTGCGGCATCCAGGGTAATTTCGATATCCTCGTCCGTATGGGCGCCAGAGATAAAACAGGCCTCAAACTGTGATGGTGCAAGATAAACACCTTTGGCCAGCATGCCCCGGTAAAACTTTGCAAACCGGTCCAAATCGCAGGTTTTGGCCTCATCAAAATTGCGCACCTGCCGGTCTGTAAAAAAGAACCCGGCCATGGAACCAAAATGCCCGGCGGAAAAAGGAATCCCTGCGGCATCGGCTGCCGCTTGAAGACCATTGACCAGCATATCGGCCCGGCGGTCCATGTCTGCGTAGAGCTGGTCGTTCTCAAGGGCTTTTAACGTGGCAACACCCGCCGCCATGGCCAGGGGATTGCCAGACAAAGTTCCGGCCTGGTAAATAGACCCTTCAGGGGCAATCCGGGCCATAATTTCACGTTTTCCGCCATAGGCCCCCACGGGCAGTCCGCCGCCGATCACTTTACCAAAGCAGGTCAAATCAGGGTCAATACCAAAATGGCCTTGGGCGCATGCCCTGCCCCCAACCCTGAAGCCGGTCATAACTTCATCGAAAATCAACAGGGTGCCATGGGATGCGGTTTGAGTGCGCAATGCCTTTAAAAACTGCGGATCAGGCGCAACCATGCCCATATTTCCCGCCACAGGCTCAAGAATCACACAGGCAATATCCTTGCCCCTTTCAGCCATGAGCTGTTCAAATTCTTCAATATCGTTGTACGGCAAGGACAGGGTATTTCGGGTTACATCAGCAGGAACCCCCGGGCTTCCGGGAATACCTAACGTTGCAACACCTGACCCGGCAGCCACAAGCAAGGTATCTGCATGGCCATGGTAACATCCGTCAAACTTGACGATCAAATCCCGGCCCGTAACACCCCTTGCCAGACGGATGGCACTCATGGTTGCCTCGGTGCCGGAGTTGACCATCCTGACCATATCCACAGAAGCCACCGAATCCACAACAAGCTGGGCCAGCTCATTTTCAACGGCAGTGGGCGCACCAAAACTTGTGCCGGACTCCAGTACTTTTTTCAACGCATCAACCACAGGTCCTGGGCGATGGCCAAGGATAAGCGGTCCCCAGGACAGGACATAATCAATATAAGCGTTGCCGTCAGCGTCAAAAAGCCTTGCGCCTTCTCCTTTTTCTATAAAAACAGGCTCCCCGCCCACTGAACCGCAGGCCCTTACCGGCGAATTAACCCCGCCGGGTATCAAATTTTTGGCCGATGAAAATAAAGCGGCTGATTTAGTACTTTCCATATTTAATCCTCATTATTTATTTACAGGAAGTGTCACGGCTACCACAAAATTAATCTTAAAAGACGGAATATACCAAACTGAGTTGAAAGGGGTCAACCGCTTTGATTTCTGCCCGGCATATAAAATAGTATTCCATAACATTTGACCTGATGGCAAAAGACTTATATAAGTTAGGGTTGGATTATGAATGATGAATATTACATGATGCTTGCCTTGGATGAGGCAAAAAAAGCCGAAAAACATGACGAGGTACCTGTCGGCGCCATTGTGGTGGACCCGGCCGGCACGGTAATCGGACAGGGATATAACTGCCCGATATCAGAAAACGATCCCACAAGCCATGCTGAAATCAAAGCCATTCGATCGGCCTGCAGATTCATGGATAATTATCGCCTGCCCCGAACAACACTTTATGTAACCATAGAACCGTGCGTCATGTGCATGGGGGCCATAATCCATGCCAGAATCCAGCGGGTCGTTTTTGGTGCGCCGGACCCCAAGTGGGGGGCTGCGGTCTCCCTTTACCAAATGGGGTCGGATTTACGATTAAACCACCACCCTGAAATTATTCAGGGCATATGTGAAAAACAGACGAGACAGATTATTAAAAGCTTTTTTGAGGCAAAAAGGAGAAACCGTGACAAACACAGTTGTTGTGGGAACCCAGTGGGGTGATGAAGGAAAAGGAAAAATTGTCGATCTGCTCAGCGAACACGCTGATTATGTGGTCAGGTTCCAGGGCGGGAACAATGCAGGGCACACCATGGTGGTCGATGGCAAAGAAATTATCAGCCACCTGATTCCCTCCGGAATAATTCAGCAGAAAAAATGTTTTATCGGCAACGGTGTGGTGGTTGACCCTTTTGTATTGCTTGATGAAATTGATTATCTGGCAGACAATAACATTGATGTATCACCCAACATGCTGAAAATCAGCAATCGAGCCCACCTGATCATGCCCTATCACCAGGAGATCGACAAAGCCAGGGAAATAAAAAAAGGCAAGGATAAAATCGGCACCACCGGCCGCGGCATCGGCCCCTGCTATGAAGATAAGGCCAGCCGCGTGGGCATCCGCTTCTGTGACCTTCTTGACTTTGATCTGTTCAAACAAAAAGTTGAGACCGCCATGGCAGAAAAGAATTTTTACCTGAAACACTATTTCAAAACCGAACCCATGGATCCGGGGCTTATTATAGATCAGTTTGAAACCATTCGCACCCGGCTTCTCCCTTATATTTGTGATGTTTCGGTATCCATTGACCAGGGCATCCGGCAGGGTATGCAAATTTTATTTGAAGGCGCCCAGGGAACCCACCTTGACATTGAGCACGGCACCTACCCCTTTGTCACGTCTTCAACAACGGTTTCCGCCAACGCAGCAAGCGGCAGCGGTGTGGGCCCCGGACAGCTCAATGAAATCATCGGCATTGTCAAAGCCTACACCACCCGGGTGGGCGAAGGCCCCTTCCCAACCGAGCTGTTTGATGAAACAGGTGACAAAATCCAGAAAACCGGGGCTGAATTTGGCGCCACCACCGGACGCAAACGGCGGTGTGGCTGGCTGGACATGGTGATATTAAAAAACGCCGCCCGTCTGAACAGCCTGACCGGACTTGCCATCACCAAACTGGATGTTCTGGATGACCTAGATGAGATTAAAATTTGTACAGGATACGAATATGCTGAAAAAACCATTACAGATTTTCCGGCCCAGATTGATGTCCTGGCAAAATGTACGCCGGTTTATGAAACACACCCGGGCTGGAAATCTGCGACATCAGGCATCACCAATTTTGAGGATCTGCCTGAAAAAGCCAAAGCTTACCTTGCGCGGATAGAAGAGTTGTCAGAAGTAAAAATTAAAATAGTGTCCGTAGGCCCCGGCCGTGAGGCCACAATTATCAAAGAAAATATTTTCTAAATTGACATTCTCCTAATTCTAGGATATTAAGTAGCGGTTTATGCGTCGGGATGTGGCTCAGCCTGGTAGAGCACCTCGTTCGGGACGAGGGGGTCGGAGGTTCAAATCCTCTCATCCCGACCAGCCAACA
>JAKSBO010000918.1 GCA_022361095.1 Desulfobacterales bacterium
AGGTTAATCCTGCATGGGATCTGGAGTTGATTGTGGGACGGTTAGACGGCGTTACAAAGGAAAGCACCCTTTCTCTTATCGACCGGATTATGGATGCAGAGTCCAATGGAATCTACGGCAAGGTTTACTCTGTTACAAACAACGGTTCGTACAATAATCCCACAGGGATGCGTTGGAAGGATTATTCAAACAGCAGAGCCGATATCTATGATGGCGACGGAGATCCGTGGCGATACCAGTTTGGCATGTTCGGCGAGACAATGTCGGAATGCAGCGATTACTTGGATTCAGGCCATTACTTGAATTATACGGCTTCCAGCATCAACGGTAAGGCGCCCCAAGATTGTACTTTAAAATTAAGTATCGGAGCCAATGGCTCGAATGACCTGCCTCCCGGCAGGGCAAACTCGCGTCAGCCTTTGGTTGATGACGCCTTTTGGTATTTTGGACATCTTGACGGTCAGCCCACCACCGGTAATTTTACTGAATTTCTTAATTGGCGCAAGACAACCTCCTGCAGCAACACCCTATGCCAAGACCTGCCTGAAGATGAGCAGGAAGCATGCCGCTTGGCATCCACAGACGCGTACAAGGAGATTGATACCCGTTGCGTCGGCGTATCAGATGGGTTTGTCGGATTCAATTATCAGTCCTTTCCTGTATCATTACTGCAAATTTCACCAACAGGGTGGCATACAGGGCTCAGTGAAACCAATTTCGCCGGTCGCCCTAAGGTTCATGATGATGACGGGGCCGACGACAACTACAGTCTTTGGTACGAAAGCAATGAGGAAATAGATGACCCTCTGTGTTATGCGTCCCCTGATTTTTCCGACGCACCTTCAACATCCTGTTTGTCACAACACCTTATCAATTTCAATCAGCCCCTGACGTTTGATACGGTCCAGACATCATACGCCTCTGATCCTGACCGGTATCGTGTTCGCTTTAAGGTCAAAGCACTGGACTTGAGCCGATCCGTCAATGTCCAGGCCTATATTAAGGTTTATGAATACAGCTCCGGAAAAGGGGTAACATACAGCCGTGTCAATGCCGTAACCCTGCCTGCTGATACCACGACCGGTTGGCTGGACGCAGAGGCGCTCTTAACCTTTGACCATACAGACAGTGAGCATAATGACAACTGGAGCGGGACGTATAAAAAAATCACCTTATTTATCGGAACGAATAAACAAGTTAGCGGGGCAATCGGGCTGGATAGCTTCACCCTTGAAAAAATAATTGGTGATGAATCATCAGATATTGCCGTCGTAAACCCAAGTTTCAATCAAGGACACAAACAGGTGTCCACCGGCGACCATGCCGCAAATTTTTTGAGCCGTTTAAACGGTGCGGCGTTCTGGGGAAGTTTAAGCCACCACGAATCTGGCGGGCATTCTTTTTCAAAGCATCAGTTGGAAACTATGGTTTATTATATGCGGGGGCTTCCTTTGGGGGATGCGGTTTGGTTTGCAGAGGGACATAACAGCGGCATACTCTATGGTGATCCGCTTTATTCCCCGGTGGCTGTGCATTTGAATAATTTGGGGGCAAAACTTGTCAATTTTCTTCCAAACACAGAGGATATTGCCCTTACCGGCAGCACGGTAAACGGCCGGGATACCGAGTTGGTAACAACAACCTATCAGGTGGACTATTGCCCCGGAGACGATTTTTATGATTGTGATCAGGCAAGTTCCTGGGTCAGCCCGGGTATAAGCGGTACAGGGGGGCGGGAAGATATGGTTTTAGGCGCTTTTGAGACCGGTGATATCGCTACCGGCGCTTATGTCTTGCGCCTTGGTGTGACCAGCATCAACTCCGGGAAAGGCCGGGAGCAATCCTTTTATGATTACCAGACTATTATTATATACAGCGGCACATCAGATTTTGACGGTGACGGGATAACCGATGTCCGGGAGGTCGCAGAGGCCAGCTTAACAGACCCGGATAACCCGGATATGGATGGCGACGGGCTTCTCGATGGACAGGAAGTAGACGTTTATGGCACAGATCCCTTGGCTGTAGATTCTGATAATGATTCTCTTTCCGATGCTGAAGAGATTGATGCAGGACTCAATCCCCTGATGGACGATGTGGGTCCGGATGACGATAATGATGAAGATGGTGTTATCAATATTATAGAGTTTCATAGAGACACAGACCCCAATGATCCGGACTCAGTACCGGAGCTTTCTACCTTTTATGTGGACCATACAAATACGACGGGCATTGAAGACGGATCTATGGAAAATCCGTTTAGTACGGTGGCCGGTGCTTTGGATGTTGCAGCTATCGGGGATACCATTCAGATCGCAGCCGGAACATACTCTCTGGAAACAAGCTGGGCAGGCACAGCCGTGAATATTATCGGCGCAGGTCCCGGACAAACACATGTGAACGTATCTTCATTTGCTATTAGCGGCTGGGCTTGTGGGAGTATCCGGGAATTGACCCTGGATACCACATACGGGTTCAATGCTTTTATGAGCCGAAATGTAACCTTTGACCATTTTGTGTTAAAAACGGCTAGCAATGGCTTTACTATTTTTAACAGCCGAAATATCGAGATTCGCCATAGCCTTATCAGCGGTGATGAAAATAATGGTGCTTCGGCAACTATCGGTATCTTAATATGCTATATGGAAGATACTGATACGCTCAGGATCAAAAATACAACCATTGCCCGATTTACCTACGGAATTTCAAGCAATATTGCATCCGGCATCATCCCAGGCCATGGGCTATCCATTCAAAATACCATTCTGTCAAATACGGATGATGTTTTTATTGAAGGCCTGGATGCGGATATAAAGTCTTCACTCTTTTCAGACGGCTCTTTACCCCCCACCCAAGGCAATCTTGGCGGAGACCCCTTATTTGTTGATGCACCGAATGAGGATTTTCATCTCCAGGCCCTGTCACCAGCCCTAGATACAGGCAATCCGGAAGATGACTATAATCTTGAGCCTTTAGCCAATGGCGATCGAATTAACATGGGGTATTATGGGAATACGTGTGATGCGGCCGTTACCACAGATTCCGACGGTGACAACCTATCTGATGCCTGGGAAAACGCTTACGGATTGGATCCGGGCAATTCGGCCGATGCCGCATTGGACGCAGACAATGATGGGTTGACGGCCTTAGAAGAGTTTCGCGCCGGAACCAACCCGTTATCTTCAGATTCAGATGGTGACGGTGCCGCAGACGGACAGGAGGTCTACTATGAATCCGACCCCAATGATCCGGATTCAATGCCCGGCGGCTTGGATGCAAACGGCGTTGTTTGATAGGGGGGGGGATCTCAGTAATAATGGAACACGGAGTCACGTGGCGCCTGCCCTGCATCCGGTCCGTATAAACACGGGGTGATTACCGTACGAGATGTCAGGACGTTCATTGTATTGTTTTTGTAAACGCTTAAAACGGATAATTCATGTGTGCACGCCTTTGGAATGGCTGGTAAGAGAACGCCTGTTAAAGTAGTTAAAAAAATTGCCATCTTTTTTTCCTAAAGTACGGCCACCGGTTTGCCCGGCCTTCTTTGAACAGATCATTCCTGTGAAAAGATTTAAGACTGGCAAGTCTTGGCATTTTCTCAAAACGAAAAATAGCGGTTCGGGATTATGATTCATAAAAACTTGCTACTCTTTTGGTATCATGCTACTAAAAAGATAGCATAGTGCTGAAACAGTAACGATATTTATTGCAAAGGAGAGAAAAATGCCCGTTATTACAGTCGCCATTCATCCAATTGACCAAAACCAAAAGGCGCAATTGATAAAGGAACTTACTGCCGCCGCCGTAGAAATAACCAAAGTCCCTGCAGATAAATATGTTGTTTTTATCGACGAATATAAAAACGAATCTATTGGACTTGGGGGAAAAACACGCACCGAAATTATCTCTGAGACGGTCATCTAAAGTGGCTTCCCCAAAACCCGGGAAAAAGGTCAGAGGTTCAAGCTCCGGCTCTCCGCTCAATGCTCTGTTTGACCTTCTGGGGCAGCGGTGGGCCTTAGGGGTTCTTTGGTACCTCGGAGACGGCAGCAGCACATTTAGAAAACTTCAGGAACGTTGTGGTGGGGTTTCGCCGTCTGTGCTGAATCGTCGTCTCAAGGAACTGCGTGATGCAGAAATCGTTATACGCACTCTTGATGGATATGTTTTAACAGAAAGAGGAAAAGAGCTGCGTTCATTTATTGTGCCCCTTGCAAAATGGTCCGAAAACTGGTCTAAAGATGTATATGGGTATGAGCGTCCGGGAATGTATAAAAGACTTGAGCAAGAAGAGTTGAACAAGTAAAAACCCTGGAGAGCCTGAAAATCCGGGGTTCTTTTATCCCATAGGCCGGTACGCGGCAACCTAAGTTTTTAAATGAAAAATTCGCGCTGACTACGGAAAACACCATATGATTTATTTGATGATGAAGTATTAATTAAGATAGCGTCGTTTATCCCTTCACTATGCTATCTTTATTTATGAGGGCGAATCCAAATGGGACATATAAATACATCTATTGATCGCTTAATTAAAATTGTTCAGCAGGGCGGAAGTGTCAGGACCGGCATAGATATCTACAACTCAGAAAAGACGAAAACAATTGAGAAGACCGCGATAATTAATGATGAGAATATTTTGCTGAAATTAAAGGCGGAAGGGATTCAAATTCTCCCAATCAGTCGCCAATTGGGCGGCGGTACCTGGGATAAGCAGGGCCTAGAGTTAAAACTGAGGCCGGGGGATCAGATCAATCCTTTTGAAAAGGAAGGCCTTGCTGAGATTCCTGAAATCGATAAAAAAATAGGAAAAATTGAAGAGACCAAAAGAGAGGCCACGGTCAAATTTGAGAAAGCCAAAAAAAATATAAAAAAAGTCATCTCCGATATCAAAGATACGGGCGGCGAGTTTGATTATGGCCAGGTGGAAAATACCGTTACGGAATTATTGGATTTTATTAACACCGATGAAAGTGCCTTTTCATTGTTAACCCGTGAAATATTCAGTTACGATGACTATCTTTATAACCATTCTATTAATGTGTGCACCATCGGAACACCGGTCATCAAACATTTCATGGGAAAATACGGTAAACAGTTCGGAATGGATGATCCGGAAAAAATTAAAGAGATTTCCATTGGCTATTTTATGCACGATGCCGGAAAAGTCTTGGTTCCGGAAGAGATATTAAATAAAAAAGGCCCTTTAACAGATGAAGAGTTTGAAGTTGTAAAAACCCATTCCTATCAATTGGGCATGCAGGTTTTTGAAAAGAACCATCTTAATGACCCCCTGATCATTGATTCGGTCCGATGGCACCACGCCCCGATGTTCAAGGGTGAGAGGCGGTGTTATCCCAATGATGTGGAACCGGAAAAGATCCCCCCCTATGTGAAGGTTTGCAAACTGGCGGACATCTATGACGCCCTGACATCTGTAAGATGCTATAAAAACGCGTTTAATCCCATTGAAGTGGTTACGGACCTGTTTACGAAATATGCAAAGAAAGACAAACTGGTTCAAAAGGTACTTCTCTCCTTTATCAGTGTGGTGGGGATATACCCGCCGGGAAGCGTGGTGTTTTTAAGCAATGGCCAAATGGCGTATATCATTGATTCCAGAGGGCCAATCGTACTTGTCTTCAGCGATGATCAGGGCGTGCCTTTGAAACGGCAGCCGGACCCCATTGACCTTTCGGATCCCAATAGTGTCTCAGCAGGTTTAAAACTTGATCATAAGCGTCCCATGACCACACCGGTAAAGGTGTATAATAAGCTGCCCAAGGGCTTAAGGGAGATGATTTTTTCTAAATAGCGCCCGGTCTAAAACCGTAACGTTTGCCAATTTTTTTGTTGCCTGCCAATGTTAATTCTTAAAATCCCCGATGTATTCCTCTTTTTTTGTGCCGTGATTAGGTCTGAATATATTTTTTGTTTGATCCTAACATTGACTGTCCCGTAATTTGCCATATCTTTTTGTATAAGACACGGAGTGGAATCTTGACTTGACTATTTAAGCTGTCAACGACAGATAAAAAGGTGATGGTATGGATAAATTTCAATGTAACACCTGTGGTAAAATATCCACGGATAAAAATGATATTTGTGACGCCAAGCGTGAGGTGGGGGGCGTTTATATGTGCCATGACTGCGGCAGCAAGAGCAGCCAGGCGGAAGGTATCTGCAATCCCGTTAAAATGACGCCCTCTTATTTTTGCGGCACATGCGGAAAGGCTGCAGTTGAAGCACGCGCTTTGTGTAAGCCTGTTAACCTGTAAATTTAAAACAAGGAAGATTACAATGAGAACACAAAGCACACAAACAAAGCGTTCTGACGTGAATGATCTGGATATCTGTACCTCAGCCCCGGCATCGGCCGAACATGCAAGACTTAATAACGATGGTCCCGAGCCCTGTGATGATGGGCGCGGTATTGAATTTGAAACGGATTCCAAATGAAAAAAGAGCGGTGCTTTTTCGGCTGGTTGATATGACCCTTATTCCAGGTTTGGATTCCGGTAATTGCTTATGACATGGCGCCGAGGGTTTGGCAGCCCGGTGTGCCCCAATCATTTTATGCCCCATTCAGGGAGGTAGACATCATGGATAAAAACGAACTATGCAAAAAAATAGAACAGATTTATCCTGACATCGGACGGTGCGGGATTGATATCAACGTATCATATGACGATGATAATGACCGTTGGAAAGTTCATTTGAAGAAAGATAACAAGTCTTTGGATACTTTTCTGGAGCCCGGAGATGCCGAACTCTGCATGGAAGGCCGCCAATGTGTCAGTCTCGGCATTGAAATCAGCCAGCTTAAGGATAATATCGAGAAATAAGCGGGGAAGATGAACAGGATAAACAACTATTCAATATCCTGTTCATCTTTTTAAAATCTTTTGGATCCTGTTTAAAAATGAATTATTAAATCACTCGATAATCCAGTTTTTAGGGAATTTGTTCAAATTCAAGGCGGAAACAATTTTTAACCGGAGGAATATACAATATATTTTGAGGATTAAAAATTGTTTCCAACGCCGAAGTTGGGCAAATTAACAAAAACTGGATCATCGAG
>JAKSBO010000547.1 GCA_022361095.1 Desulfobacterales bacterium
GACAGACAGAGACAATTATTACGCTTATTGGGATTGCTAATTTCGTTTTATTTATCATTTACTCTTTTTTTCCAGATTCAAATGCCGGTATGCATTTTCCGATGCTTTTCTGCCGCTGGAAGTACGCAACGCAAGGCCAATTTTCAATAAATAGGGTTCCACGACATCCACCAAAGTGTCCGTCTCCTCCTGCAGGGTCGCGGAAATGGCTTCTATCCCTACAGGTCCGCCGTTGTAAAACCGGATAATCGTTTCAAGGTAATTGCGATCCAACGGTGTCAGCCCCAGGTTGTCAATACCTTCCAGAGCCAGAGCCTCTTGAACGCATTCAGCCGTCATAAGCCCCTGATGCCTGACCATGGCATAATCCCGGACTCGCTTGAGAAGTCTATTTGCAATCCTGGGGGTCCCCCGGGATCTTTTGGCAAGCGCCCAAGCCCCGTCATCCGTAATACGCGTTTTTAAAAGCAGGGCAGACCGTTGAATAATGACTGTCAATTCTTCAACAGAATAGAAATCAAGGGTGCGAAATATGCCAAAACGATCTCGTAACGGTGCAGACAAAAGCCCCACCCGGGTGGTGGCCCCGATGAGCACGAACTGTTTAAGCCGGTACCTGTGGCTTCTGGCATGAATTCCCTTGTCAAAAACAAAATCCACGGCAAAATCCTCCATGGCCGGATATAAGAACTCTTCCACCACTTTTGGGACCCTGTGAATTTCGTCCACAAAAAGGATCTCACCCTCCCCAAGATTGGTCAAAATCCCCACAAGATCCCCGCCTTTTTCCAGGGTAGGACCGGAAGTGACCGTCAAATCTTTTCCCATTTCATTGGCAATAATATGGGACACGGTTGTTTTCCCAAGCCCGGGTGGCCCGTGCAGCAAAATGTGCTCTAAAGGTTCCCTGCGCATCTTTGCGGCCTGGATAGCAATCTTAAGTGTTTCCACGGCTGCAGCCTGCCCCACATAATCATCAAAGCAAACAGGGCGAAGGGAAACGATCTCCTGGGAATGGTCTTCGATTTTGAGTTTTTCCGAAACCACCCCCTTTTTATCCGAGCTATAACTTAAAATATCTGCGTCGGCAGTCATCTGGTCTCCTGATAAATTTCGTCAAACAGATCCTCCGGCGAACTGATGGATGGATTATTTTCAAGAGCCTGCCGGATCATTCTTTTTGCCGATGACGCAGAGTGTCCAAGCTGTTCGGTAAGGACCTCAGCCACCTGCCTGACCATGATCTGACTTTCTTCAGGCAGCGCATCCGTTACTTCTGTTGGCCCGGCCGCCGGCACTGGACTTTGGGCTCCAGCAAAAGCCAGCACTTTTCCGTTCAGCGTGGCGACAATTTTTTCTGCCGTTCTTTTTCCAATACCCGTCAATTGAGACAAAAAGGCCGTATCACGGTCTTCAATGGCACGGGCCACTTGGGGCACCGGCCTTGTCAACGCCTTTATTGCTTTCATGGGGCCTATGGCGGAGACTGTGATGAACAACTGAAAAAATTCCTTGTCTTCCGGGGTCAAAAACCCGATGAGGACAGGTTTTGGCTGCCGATCCGTGACATGGTAATAAATATACAGGGCAATTGCCTCATCGACCTTAGATTTCTCCATGCACATGGACAGGGTAATGTTGTCCAAAAGGATCTCATAACCGATATGACCGGCCAGCAGAATAATGCCGTCGGCCTCGTTGCGAAGAATTTTGCCCTCAAGATAAGCGATCATATTGACATCCTCTTACCCCAATCCCCCTCCATATCGAAAAAGCCCGGTTAATGCCATTCCCAACGCATCCGACGCGTGAAAAGGGCGAATGGGCTCATGGTGATTCAGCAAATGGCGTACGGCACGTTCCACCTGACATTTACTCGCACTGCCATTGCCCGAAATCACTTTTTTAACTTCTCTAACAGCTACTTCGCGAATCTGCACTCCCGCTTTGAAAGCTGCTAAAAGCAACACACCTGAGACTTTTCCCAACATAATACCCGATCCCGGATATTTTTCAAGGGAGTAAATATCTTCAATGACAACAAGATCCGGCTGTTGATCAAACAGAAAGGATTTGGTTTTACGATAAATTTGATCTAATCTGACCGGTGTGGATTCACCGGCATCTGTGGAGATGCTGCCAAAGGAATAGCCGGCAATATGACGGCCCTCCCCTTCAATGACCCCGATGCCGGTTCCGGCAAGACCAGGATCAATGCCTATGATTTTCATATTCCATTTTCATACGCAAGGGAAACGAAATCAGTTAAGATTCTTAAGTTTTTCCTTGGCATACTTGGCTTCCTGGGAATTGGGGTACCGCGTGATCAGCTCTTCAAGCATCATTCTCGCGCTGGCCTTTTCACCAAGGGCGGCAAAAGCATATCCCTGCTTAAGCCGGGCCGCTGCATTCTTATTTGAATTTGGATAATTATCAAGTACTTTCTGATATTCCAAAATGGCCTTTTCATACCATTTTTCAGCATAGTAAGAATCGGCGATCCAGAATCTTGCATTGTCGGCGTTTTTGGAATCCGGATATTTGTGAATAAAATTTTCAAACTGAACCCGGGCACTTTCCAGATCACCCTGGTCAAACATTTTTTTTGCATGGCCGTAAAAACCATCCTCGGTATCCTTTATTTCACCGGATACGGAATCATCGTCCAGGCCGGGCGCCCCTGACACACTAGGCTCAAACCCCATGTATTTTTCCAGGGCAATCACCTTTTCATAATTCCTTGAAATCGCATTATCCAAACGTTCCAGCCTTTTTTCCAGACTTTCCTGACGCTCCTGCCCAGTTATACCAAACTTGAAACGGACCTCTTCAAGCTGTCCCTGAATTTTGTGAAAGTCATCCTTCAGCAACTGAATATCATACTTTACCTCAGCATAATTCTCACGGGTGGTTTTAGAAAAAGCATCCACCTGCTGTTTAAGGTGTCCAAGGTCATCGGCATTTGCCTGATCAAGCCGATTCCGACGGCTGTTATTCTGTTCTATAACGGCCACCCGGGTCTCCAGGGCCTCATACTGATTGGGTGCCACGCAGCCGGCTATCAAAACAACGGCCGCAAGGCAGGGATAAAGACACAAAGGTTTCATTTGATACGAAATCCGAAAATAGTTTAATAGGATATGGGTACGTACAAACGATCTTGTCTGTACGTACCCGCCTAACGCACAAAAAACAGCCTCATCAGGGGGGGCTGCGCCCATTCTTTTTACCTGATTACAAACTGTGCGCGCCTGTTGATCCGATAAGCCGATTCTGTGGGTGCCGGGTCCAGTGGTTTTTCTTCACCATAGCTGACTGTACCCATACGACTGGCTGATACACCTAAATCCACAAGATAATTTCTGGCTGCATTGGCACGTCTTTCCCCCAGGGCCAGATTATAAACTGTCGTGCCACGCTCGTCACAGTGGCCTTCAATCATCACGGTACCAGAAGGGTTGGCCTGTAGCCAGGCCGCTTTTTCCCGCAGCAGGCCCTTGGCCTGATCGGTAAGTTCTGCACTGTCATAGTCAAATAAAATATTCTGATTCAAAAAACGGGATTTGGCTTCGAGAATCCGTGCCTGCCGTTGTTCTTCAAGCTGCTGGGCTTCAATTCTTTCGGCCTCAAGCCGCGCAGCCCGTTCAGCCTCAAGACGGGCAGCCCGTTCAGCATCCGTCTCCCCTTGTTCCTGATCTACGGTAACAGGATCAGCCACCTTTGGTTTTGAACAGGCCGTCATCGTCATAAGTCCTGCTACCAGTACTGCCATCATTACATTCATCAACATTTGTTTTTTCATCGAACGTCTCCTTTTTTTGATTTATATTCAAGACTATTGTTTATGCTTCCTATTCAGATAAAAAACCTGAGTCACCGGACCAATCCGGTTCACTCTGAATCCCGGCCATAGATAGGAGCTGGCGTTGATCCGTACCGGCTGCAGTCATGACAAATAAATGCGCCCGTCCGCCGTTCCTGTTGGATTTAAAGACAATCAAACTGCCGTCCGGTGACCAACAGGGATCTTCGTTATCACCCTGGTCCGCAGTCAACTGCACAGGATTGCCAATATGCGGGTCAACAGATATCACAAAAATATTAATTTTATTTTTTTCAATACCCACATAAGCAATCTTTTTTCCGTCCGGGGACCAGGCCGGGCTGGTATTGTATTTTCCCGAAAAGGTGACACGCCGGGCCTCTTCAGAATCCAGTCCCTGAACATAAATCTGCGGATTTCCGAACCGGGATGAGGTAAATGCGATCTTTTTACCGTCAGGGGAAAATTTAGGCGACACATTGGACCCCCAACTCTTGGTCACTCTTTTAATAATTTCTCCCTTACGGGTCAACAAATATATTTCCTGATTACCTGAAAAACTTAACGTTGCCGCAAGATTGAGTTTTCCGGGCATCCAGTCCGGAGAAATATTGATTCCTTTATAATTAACAATGGTGCCCAGGTTATCTTTGATATTTTTTATAAAAATATCAGGTTTTCCCTTGGCATATGAGACGTAAGAGATCCATCGACCGTCATGGGACCATGCCGGAGACAATGAGATACTTTTATGCTGGGTAATCTGACGGGGGTTAAACCCGTCAAAGTCACAGGAAAAGACCTCTTTATTCCCATTCACCGTGGAAACAAAGGCGATTTTTGATCCGAAGACCCCGTAATTTCCTGTCAGCACTTTGGCGACTTCTGCGCAGAACCGATGAACGATGGCACGAATTTGGGAAGCCGGCCCACTGTATATTTTCCCAACCAGCAGCTTTGTATTAAAGGTGTCCATGAGGCGAAGCTGTAACTTTACCTTGCCGTCAAGTTCTTCTACGCCGCCTGTAACCAACAGTTCTGCCCCGATACTTGTCCAGTCCTTAAAATTTATCTGCCCCAGCTGGATACCTGATTGTGAAGGATCGGCTAAAAAGGCTGTTGGATTCATAATTTTCAGATAACCTGTAAAATCAAGCCCGGCTTTAAGAATTTGTTCAGTCCGAACGCCTGCCGCAACCTCAGCCTCATGGCCGTTAAAATTTTTAAACGACGTTACCGCAACAGGCGTTTTATTTAAAAAGGGATTTGAAATACTGATATAATCATAATCCTTTGCCTGGACCTGGGCAGGCAGAAGAACCAGGATTACCCATAGCCAAACTGCCTTGTACAGTACATGAAAACATTTGCCTTGCTTCATATAACCACCTATTTATGTTTTTACATTATTTAAGGCCCCGGGGAGAAAAGCCAAGTACCAGCTCATAGGAGAACATCCCCTTGGGCAATTTCGGCAGGGGATTGGCCCGCTGTACCGCCTTTTTAGCAGATTCATCCAGATAATTGTTTCCGGATCGGGTTTCAAATGAAATATCCCGGATATCTCCGCTTTTTAATATTTTTATAAAAATTCTGACCTCAAGGTCCTGATTCAATCCGGCCATGGCATCATTGAACACCCAACTCTGTTCAATGGCAGATTTGATCACCATTTGATACAGTGTCAAAGGACTGGCTTCACCGGCACCCCCGCCGCCGGTAACCCCGGCACTCCCATTGCCGCCGGAATTTGAGCCGCGGACATCATTCTCTTTTGAGGCGACCGAGGCCTTCATTCGTTCCAAGGCGTTTTTAAGCTTGGCCTGCCTCTGTTTTTCACGTTTTTCAGCCTGCTCTTTTTTAGCTTTCGCCAGATCTTGTTCCAGTTTTTTTCTGGCTTCTTCCTGCTTTTTTTTCTTTTCAGCAAGATTTTCTTTCGGCGGCTTTTTTTTGGGGGGGATCTTTTCTCTGGCTGCGATTAAATCTTTGAGATTGCGCGGCTTTGATTTCAAACTGACATCAGGTTTAATGACCGGAATCTCAGGGGCTTCGGGCTCATCAGGCTGGGGTGAAGTCTTTGAAACGGCATTAGGGTTCACGGTTGCTGCACTGTCAGGCGGCGGTTCAGCCGGAATTAATGTTTGTTCAGAGGTTTGGGTTTGGGCATTGGCAGGTCCCGGCGCAAATGTAACCAGATCCACAGTCACGACCTTGGGTTTAGGTGCTGAAAACTGAAAATCATTTAAAAGAAACAAGCTGGCAAAAAAAAGTGCGTGGCACATCAATGATACCAGGAAAACCCAGAAAAAACTTTTATAACTGGTGCGTTGCGGATCACTGATAACGCTTCGCCTGTTTTGAATTTGAGACCGGATATTCATCTGACGTCATTACCCGGCCTGATTTTCATCTTCGGGCAAGGTGATCATGCCAAGGTTGGTAACACCGGCTTTTTTAATCTGCGACATAATATTGACCACTACACCATAAGGAACTTTTTTATCGGCCTTGAGATAAACATTTTTCTTATCCAAATTCTCCATAACCGCTTCAAGCTTTTCGGCAAGAAAGGCCGCACTGATCTCCTGCTCGTTAATGTACACTTTCATGTCCGCATCAATGGAGATGATCAAATTCTGTTCATCCGTGGGTAAGGATTGGGAGGTCGCTGTAGGCAAATCAACGTCTACACCCTGGACCATCATGGGGGCCGTGACCATAAAAATTATCAATAGAACCAGCATGACATCCACAAACGGCGTCACGTTGATTTCGGACATCAAGGGGTCATTTCCTGATCCAAGCTGCATTTAGGCCTCCAGCTTTTTAAGAACATCCCGTTCAATAATATTTAAAAGATCCGATGAAAAACTTTGAAGTTCAGAATTCAGCACCCGTATACGGTCATTAAAATAATTGTATGCAATAACCGATGGTATTGCCACGGCAAGTCCGGCCGCAGTGGCCACCAGGGCCTCGGAGATGCCGGGAGCCACAACGGCAAGGCTGGCAGACCCGGACAGGCCAATACCCTGAAAGGTGCTCATGATACCCCACACCGTACCGAACAGACCGATAAAAGGCGCTGTATTACCGGCAGTTGCAAGAAAAGATACCAACTGGGTCAAACGCCGGTTTTCCACATTAATGGCCCGGTTAAGCGTGCGTTTGACACTTCCCATGGCCTGAAAGGTTGACCCGATATTCTTCCTTGCGGCAAGATTCTCTTTACTTTCGGTTCTTGAGGCCTCCATGTAAGCGGCAATAAAAATCCGGGCCATGGGACTTGAACGAAGCGCCTTGGCTTTGGAAAAGGCGTCGGCCAGTGTCCGGCACTGCCAGAAGACTTCGGTAAAATCAGCCGAATCCCCGAAAGCTTTTCTCACATACCGGAATTTTATTAATATAATCGACCAGGAGATAATAGAAAAAAACAGCAGTAACAACATGATAAACTTTACAACGGGCCCGGCATTGGTAAGCATGTATAACAGGCCGACTGATTCAGTGGTCATAATTTTTCCTTAAACTATGTTGGCACCCTGGGAAAACATAACAGATAAGAAGACATAAATCTATAAGGTGTTTAGGCGGAAACGCAGCCCTCTGCGGCATTTCAGAAGAATTTGCAAACCCGGCAACCATTAGTTTGCCAATCTTTCTGCACCTTGCATCCGGGCTAATTTTCGCCCAAACACAAGATTTAACTTTATCTAATAAAGATATGCGATCGCCGGCCTTGCGTCAATAAAAAAAAGCCCCTTTGCCTAAAACAAAGGGGCTTAATATCACTGAATTGCATCATGGCCGGGGCTAGCCCCGTTCATGATGTTACAGGATTAATTACATCATACCGGGCATGCCGCCGCCCATGCCGCCGCCCATGCCGCCGGGCATTCCGCCAGGCATGCCGCCACCTGCATTCTCTTCAGGTTTTTCAGCAATCATGGCTTCGGTAGTCAGCATGACAGATGCAACTGAGGCTGCGTTCTGCAGGGCATAACGAACCACTTTTTTAGGATCAATAACGCCGGCTTCGATAAGATCTTCGTATACGTCGGTTCTGGCGTTGTATCCAAATGCGCCTTCGCCTTCCTTAACCTTATTGATGACAACAGAGCCTTCAACACCTGCGTTGTCCGCAATTTTGCGCAGGGGCCACTCAATGGCCTTGGCAATCACCTGTACACCCAATTTTTCTTCACCGTCCAATTCAAGAGAATCAAGGGAAGGAATGCATCTAACCAGGGCCACACCGCCGCCGGGAACGATACCTTCTTCAACAGCTGCGCGGGTTGCATTCAATGCATCTTCTACGCGGGCTTTCTTTTCTTTCATTTCGGTTTCAGTGGCAGCTCCAACGTTAATTACGGCAACACCACCAACCAGCTTGGCCAGACGTTCCTGCAGTTTTTCACGATCATAATCAGAAGAAGTTTCATCAATCTGGGCACGAATCTGTTTTACGCGGCCTTCAAGGGCCTCTCTGGATCCGGCACCGTCAACAATTGTGGTATTGTCTTTGTCGATGGTGATGGATTTGGCCTGACCAAGATCTTGCAGGGCAATGTTTTCCAGTTTGATACCGATATCTTCGGACACAACCTGACCACCGGTGAGGATGGCGATATCTTCAAGCATGGCTTTTCTTCTGTCACCAAAACCGGGCGCTTTAACCGCAGCCACATTCAGAGTGCCGCGCAGCTTGTTAACAACCAGTGTAGCCAGGGCTTCGCCTTCCACGTCTTCTGCAACAATGACAAGGGGCTTTCCTGTTTTTGCAATTTCTTCAAGCACAGGAAGCAGGTCTTTCATGGAAGAGACTTTTTTATCGCAGATCAGGACAAAAGGATTTTCCAGGGCAGCAACCATTTTCTCGGTATCGGTTGCAAAATAGGGGGAGAGATACCCGCGGTCAAACTGCATACCTTCAACAACGTCAAGTGTGGTATCCATGGATTTTGCTTCTTCAACGGTGATAACACCTTCTTTGCCTACTTTGTCCATGGCTTCGGCAATAATATTACCAATGGTTTCATCATTGTTGGCGGAAATCGTACCGACCTGGGCGATTTCATTCTGATCCTTAGTGGGCTTGGCAAGCTCTTCAAGCCCTCCAATGATTTTGCCGACAGCCTTGTCAATGCCTCTCTTAATTCCCATGGGATTGTTGCCTGCAACAACCAGACGCTGGCCCTCTTCGTAAATTGCCCGGGCAAGAACGGTGGCCGTAGTGGTACCGTCACCAGCCATATCAGATGTTTTTGAAGAGACTTCTTTAACCATCTGAGCGCCCATATTTTCAAATTTATCTTCAAGATCAATCTCTTTGGCAACCGTGACGCCGTCTTTGGTAACATTGGGAGATCCCCAAGATTTATCAATTACAACGTTTCTTCCCTTGGGGCCAAGGGTAACCGTTACTGCGTCGGCAAGTGCCTGAACGCCTTTGAGCATTGCTTCACGTGCTTTGGCATCGTACTTAATTTCTTTAGCCATCGTATTTTATCTCCGTCGATTTATTTTATTAAATTGAAGTATATATTAATTCAAGCCTGATACCCTGAAGTAAAAACTTAAGTTTCAGGATCTATGCAAACGTTAGTCAACAACGCCGAGTACATCATCCTGGCGCATAATCAGATAATCAACGCCTTCAATTTTGACTTCCGTACCGCCATATTTACTGAACAATACGCGATCACCCACTTTTACATCCATGGGAAGGAGCTTTCCGTCTTCTCCCATACGTCCGTTACCGGTTGCCACGATCTTACCTTCAGCAGGTTTCTCTTTTGCCGTATCCGGGATGATGATACCGCCTTTGGTTTTTTCACTTTCTTCAACACGTTCAACAAGAATTCTGTCGCTCAATGGTCTGAAACTCATGATACAATTCTCCTTTAATATTAAAAGTTAGACATTAAATTTTATTTTTGAATTAAGTCAACTTGTTGCACAGATCGCCATCTATTTGGAATCTGGTTTAGAAGCTGGCTTTTCTGACTTTGAGGATGATTTATCTTTGGGATTGGAACCGCTCTTGGTTCCGCCGTAATCCGTTACATACCATCCGGATCCTTTAAGATGAAAGGTGCTTTGGGAAATAATTTTTTTTAGGCTACCATTGCACCTGGGACAAACTTCCAGGGGGGACTCCGAAATTCTTTGAAAAATCTCTTCTATATGTCCGCACCCACTGCATTGGTACTCATAAACCGGCATTTTTGTTTTTCCTTCCTCTAAATTGCTGAAACCGTCTTATTTTGCGGGACTCCTTGCTTGAAAAACAAAATTAAAATAATAAGTCTTTTTTCCTTGTCAAGGATGGA
>JAKSBO010000209.1 GCA_022361095.1 Desulfobacterales bacterium
ATAATACAGGCCCCCATGGACGCTGCGACAAGAGGTATGACAATGCCGATATCATGTCCTGAATACCCCACAGGCTTATCAAATTGTTTCAGCCAATCAATCATTTTAAGATTCACATCCCTAGGCCAGACCGGGTAGGCACTGCGGCAATGCAGAATAGCAAAATCTGCGGTCCGTTCGTTTAAAAAGCGGACGGTTTGCTGGATTTCATGCCTGTAAGCCATTCCCGTGGAGATAATAATGGGAAGATCCTTGGATGCGATATATTCTAAAAGTGGATAATTTGTAAGATCGGCTGAGGCAACTTTAAATGCGGTAATACCTGCGTTGTAAACCAACTTGGCACTGACTATATCAAATGGGGTACAAATAAAATCAATGGGTTTGCCATCAGCATATCTTCTAAGCTCAATATAATCGTCTTTGGATAACTCAAACTTTTTTAGAAGGGGAATGATATACTGAAAGTTCTGTTCATACTTTTCAGGATGATTGAGCATATCTTCCGGATAAAGGCTGATAAGATCTCTTTTTTGAAATTTAACGGCATGTGCACCTGCTTCAACTGCTGCATCTACCAACTCTTTTGCTAATTTAAGGCTGCCGTTATGATTAATTCCGGCTTCGGCAATAATGTAAGTCGGATGGTCCTGACCAATTTTTCGTTTTCCGATTATCATGGTTTTATCGTGGATTTTTTCATGATTTGGTGAATTAACTTTTTAGCGGATAACCTCGGAAATAGGCGATAATTGAAGGTGTTGCAGCTCTGTAAGTGTTAAAACTTCAATATTTTCGCCGACACTAGATTCAATATTATTATAAATTTCATCTTGGCGGGCAAAAGAGGTAATTAATACCGCATCCGGATCAATCTGAGAAATAGCCTCCGGTGCCTGGATCAGGGTGCCGTTAAAAATGTGGCCTTGCTTGGTTCGATCTCCATCTACGATACCTATCACAACAAGTCTTGTATGCGGAATGGCGGACGCGACGACTTCAGCCGTGTCCGATGCGCCGTAAAGAACCACGGTGCGAATGCCGTTGGTTTCATATCGTTTAAGTAACCGGATGATCTCCCTTTTTACTCCGGCATAAATCTGAACGGCTTCCGATGAAAAGGAGATAAAATCCTGGAATAATTTTTTTTGTCCTTCCGGGGTAAGATGGTATTCCGTTGTGCGATTGGTCTTTCCCGAGACGGTAATGAGCCCTGCCTGCTTTAATTCTTTTATGTATATGTTCACCATTGAACTGCTCAAATGGCTTTTTTGTGCG
>JAKSBO010000261.1 GCA_022361095.1 Desulfobacterales bacterium
ACTATAAAAATCGAAAAACAAGATTGGGAACAGGGGCTGGAGAAACTCAAGGAAAGCTACCGGTTGTTCGGACCTATGCCGGACAAGGACGCTCTTGAATTCAAGGCGTTGAATGCAGGTGACACCCCTGTCATGGGGGACGGGAACACCAGGCTTTCCGTAAAGTCCGTAATTTACCCCCAAAGCCAGACCATGTTCACCTATACTTTGGATGAGTCCAAACCGGATCATCACATCATGAAACAGGTTGAACTGAGGGGCAAAAAACCAAGGGCCGTTGTGGGGGTTCGTCCCTGTGATGCAGCCTCTTTTAAACTGGTACGGCGTAATTTCGACTCTCCTGAATATAAAGATCCGTTCTGGGTGGAACCCTATGAAGATACAACGCTGGTTGGCTATGCCTGTGATGAGCCCTCAACCATCTGTTTTTGCACCTCCGTTGGGTGCGGCCCCTATCACGAAGCGGGACTGGATCTGTTTCTGGTCAAAGAGGGGGATGATTTCTTTGCCAAGATCCTGACAAAAAAAGGCGAAGATCTGGCCGCTGCCGCAGGTTGGTCAGCCCATGCGGAATTTGATTTTGAATCGCGCAAGACAGCGGCCGAAAAGAAAATCACAGCCAAAATTTCAACCGACGGGATAAAAGAGAAGAAAACAACCGAGCTCTTCGAGGCGGGTTTCTGGGAGCAAATCGGGTTTTCCTGCTTAAATTGCGGGACCTGTACCTATAGTTGCCCCACCTGCTGGTGTTTTGACATTCAAGATGAAGTCAAGGGCACGGAAGGCAAGCGTATCCGCAACTGGGACAGCTGCATGTACTCGCTCTTTACCCTTGAGGGTTCCGGCCATAATCCAAGGCCCAATAAAGTTTCCCGGGTCAGACAGAGATTCATGCACAAACTCAAGTATTACGTTGATAAGTACGACGCCGGCGTACAGTGTGTCGGCTGCGGCAGATGTATTCAACTGTGCCCGGTCAACATCGACATCCGGGACGTTTTTGAAATCATGAGAAACTATACGCCTGCACCCCAGGAAGCGTAAAAGGAGAGATACTGTGCAGAATCCATATTTGCCATATCCCGTCCGGATTGATGAAATCATCACGGAAACAGAGGATAAAAATTTAAAGACATTCAAGTTTGTCTTTTTAAATCCCGGGGATGAAGAGAAGTTCTCTTACCAGGCCGGTCAATTCGCAGAGCTCTCAATCACCGGTAAAGGCGAGATCCCCATCGGTATAGCCTCCTCTCCCACTGAAAAGGGATTTGTAAAGTTCACGGTTAATAAAACCGGTATGGTTACCGAGCACTTACACAACATGAAGGCCGGAGATGTCATGGGTATCCGCGGCCCCCTGGGCAACAGCTATCCATGGGAGACCCTTGAAGGCAAAAACGTGGTGATCATCGGCGGCGGATTTGCATTTACCACATTGAGATCCTCCATCGTATACATGCTGGAAAATCGTGATAAATACGGTGAAATCAACGTCATCTACGGGGCAAGATCTCCGGGCCTGTTGCTGTATCAGGATGAACTCAAAGCCTGGGAAGCTGCCGGCGATATTAAAATGCACATCACCGTGGACGCCGCGGATGATCCCGGCTGGAAATATAATGTGGGATTTGTGCCCAATATTGCCGCAGAGAAAGCGCCCCCGGCAGATGACAATACATATGCCATTGTCTGCGGCCCCCCGATTATGATTAAGTTCACCCAGCCGGTGCTTGATAAACTGGGTTATGCCCACGACCACATTATCAACTCCCTGGAAAAACGGATGAAATGCGGCATCGGTATCTGCGGCCGCTGCAATCTCGGTGACAAATTTATTTGTAAAGACGGGCCGGTGTTTACGCTGGAAGAGCTGAATGCGCTGCCCAATGAATAATGAAGTCTATTATCCTGATTTCTCGATGATCCAGTTTTTGTTAATTTGCCCAACTTCGGCGTTGGAAACAATTTTTAATCCTCAAAATATATTGTATATTCCTCCGGTTAAAAATTGTTTCCGCCTTGAATTTGAACAAATTCCCTAAAAACTGGATTATCG
>JAKSBO010001014.1 GCA_022361095.1 Desulfobacterales bacterium
AAGAAGAGTTCTGGGAGAATGTTAATGTCACAGGAAGCAGCCGTGACTTTAACCAGACTCTGGAAAAAGGTTACAGACTTGCAGATTACATTGAATTCGGCGAGCTTTTGGCCCGTGATGCGCTGACCCGTGAAGAATCTTGTGGTGGCCATTTCAGGGAAGAATCCCAGACAGAAGAGAACGAAGCCAAGAGAGATGACGAAAATTTCTGCCATGTTTCTGCTTGGGAATATGCCGGTGAAGGCAAAGATCCTATATTAAACAAAGAACCACTTGTTTTTGAAAATGTGAAATTAACGACAAGGAGCTACAAGTGATGGAAGAAAAATTTCTAAATCTAACACTGAAAGTGTGGCGCCAGAAACAGGGTGAGAAAAAAGGCAAAATTGAAACCTATCAGGCAAAAAATATTTCCACTGATGCCTCTTTTCTGGAGATGCTTGATATCGTAAATGATGATCTCACAGTTGCCGGAATAGAACCCATTGCCTTTGACCATGACTGCCGCGAGGGAATTTGCGGTATGTGCGGCCAGGTTGTAAACGGATATGCTCACGGGGAAGAGAAAGGGACTACCCTTTGCCAGCTTCACATGAGACGTTTCAAAGATGGCGACACCATATTTATTGAACCGTTCCGGGCAAAAGCATTCAAGGTTGTAAAAGACCTTGTTGTTGATAGAAGCGCCTTTGATAAGATTATCCAGGCCGGCGGTTATATCACTGCTAAAGCCGGTGGTGCTCCCGATGCAAATATTTTTCCGGTTACCTATGAGACATGTGAACTTTCCATGAATGCAGCGGAATGTATCGGTTGCGGTGCCTGTGTTGCTGCATGCCCGAACGCGTCCGCTATGCTGTTTGTCAGCGCCAAGATTTCCCATCTTGCGCTGCTCCCCCAGGGTCGGCCTGAGGCAGCTAAACGTGCATTGGCAATGGTCAGAACCATGGATTCTTGTGGTTTTGGCAACTGCTCAAATGAGAGAGAATGCGAAAACTCATGTCCTAAAAACATTTCTATCACAAATATTGCTCGCATGAACAGAGAGTTCCTGTCCGCAGGTATTTGTTCCTCAGCGATGTAAGACTAAGGTAAGAAAGCGTTATAGGGTGGGACTGTATTTGTCCCACCTTTTTTAACTTTAAAATAATATTTACTAATTAATATAATATGGAAACAAGAGAGCCGGCAAATATGATAAGAATCAAATGGCTTTGACTATTTTTCATTCATTTTGTCAACTTCTAGTTTCAATGATTAATTTGGCCCATTGCCAGTAATAATTAAGAAGTAATGCCGTGAGACCATCTCCAATCATCAAGCTGTTGCAGGAACATAAAGCCCTTTTCACTATCGTTGTTGTGGGGCTTTTTTTACTTGAACTTGAAATATTTGCCTTGGCAATTATGCATTCAGGCAAAAAATCCGTCCTTCAAGTGATCGACTACCAGGGTCAAGTCATACATGAATCCAGTGGAAATAATTTAAGCGACTTTAACAGGCCTAATTTTGAAAAGGTTTTTGGGCCCCTTGACAACTACACGCTGCAGCTCAATAAGCACGACGTCCCATTCCCGTTTCGGGCTTGGTTTGTAGCTGCCGTCTGCATCCCCATTGGTGCGATGATGCTTTTTGCATTTGTCGTTAAAGGGTATCTGGTGATTTTTCATGGAGAAAAGGTTGAGAAACCGGCTGAACAAGATGCCGATCCTGTAAATGACCCCCTCAGTGAAACAAAACTGGAATCGACGCTGAACCGCATCAGCCGTATGAATATTTTTAACATCGGCTTTTTGGTGTTCATTGGGGTGATTTCGTACTGGATCATTCCCAACGCATTTTCATATTTGGGACAGATTGGATTTGATTTTTTTGCGCAGTACGAATGGGTGTTTTTTGTATTGCTGGGGATCATTGTATTTGTGTGCCTCTGGATAATTTACCTGCGTTATCTGCTTGCAAAAAAGAGCATCCAAAGCCAGACTGAGCTTCAAAAACATCGCATCAGTCTTGAGTATAATGCACAGACAGATGACCTGCTTCAGCTTGAAGGGCCATCTGAAACAGACCCGCAAATCATAGAGTACAAACCCCAAGACCCGGAATCGGAAGAGTTGCCGCCATCTTGATACGTTTAATGAACGTGCCGATAAGTTAAGTTGCTAGGCATTCTTTCATTCTTTGTTGTGGTTCAGGCCTCGGTGCTGGTAGGTCAGGTTTGCCCATGGCGTTCGTCTGTTGCATGAGAAGGGTGCCGATCACATTACGGCTAAAAATTCCTGCTGAAGTTTTACCCTTTCTTCTGTTTTTTTAAGTACTTCTTTCAGGGTTTGCTGTTCAATCCTTGATAGCTTTTTAGGATTAATATGATTATTTGCTTCTCTGCCTTCGTTGATAATCGCACCGATCTGATTTATAAATCTTAAATGCATCATATAGCTGTAAGAATGCCTTAAATCATCATAATCGGATTCGGTGATGACATTTTTTTTATAGAGTAACTCTAATCGTTCCATGGTATTTGTCGCAGATATTTTATTTTGAAGCGCATAAATTCTTGCAAAATCCACCACAAGCATCATTGGTTTTTTAATGTCAAACGTATTTTTTAATTCCCCCTTTGATTCAACAATAAAATTTCCCCAAAAGCCCAGGGGGACTCTAAAGTGAGATGCGTTTTCAGCCATATATCTGAAAAAAACTTTACGCTTATCCAAAAAATCAAAAAGAGATGCCCTGAGTCCATTGACTAAACTGATATCTCCATATCCAAGACGAAAGTCAAAAAAGATACTTGTTTGAAGAAGCGTCTCAGGGCTTGCGTTATATATCCATTTGTTAAAATATTTTTCCCATATGGAAAAAGGCTGACACCATTTTGGGTTTTTGGCCATTACATTGCCTTTACAAAAATCATACCCAGTTTTAGCAAGCATATTACACACGCATTCGCCTAACTTCAAAAAATATGAATTTACGGATTCCAGGCGTTCTTCATTTACATCTTCAAAAATAATCGCATTATCCTGGTCCGTTTTAAGCGTCTGTTCTTTTCTTCCTTCGCTTCCCATAACCATAAAAGCGAATTTAACAGGCGGTTGCCCGATTTCCTCTATGGCAAAGGTTATCAGTTTTTCTAAAATTGTATCTGTTATTGCCGTAACAAAATTATTTATATTTTGAGCTTTTGCGCCTTCATTTATTAGCATATATATACTTTGGGGGAGTTGTTTTTGTTTTTTTGATATTTCTTCATAAGATACAGCTTTATTGATCTCTTTTATGAATAAGAAAGGCAATTTGCCTTGTGCATTGATAAGATCGCTGTTTGTAATTACACCTATTGCATCATTTTCATTGTTAATTACAGCTAAATGTTTTACCCCTGTCTTCATTATAGTAATGAACGCTTCAAAAACGCTTGAATGCTCGGAGATACTTATTAAAGGAGAAGACATGATTTCAGAAATAGGATTTGAAATTATTATATCAGCCGCCACAACTTTATTTCGAAAATCCTGATCGGTTGCTATGCCTATAAATTTTCCATCCTTCTCTATGAGAATCGAGCTGCATTTGTGTTGTTTCATTAAAATAGCAGCATCTTTAATGGAGTTATTTGCATCGCAGAAAAGTACAGTTTTTCTTACCACGCTTGATATGGAATTGCTGAAAAATTGCAAGGACTCTTCTTTGCACATATTTTATCCTCTAAAAATATAGTCGATGTTTTTGATCGCCATTTTAACGGTATTTCAGTCTCTGTTGCGATTCGGCCTAATTGCGAGTGTTTAAGGCAGATGAAAATTTTAAACCCCAAAAAAAGATGGCATTCCATGGGGAGTGAAATTTTCATCCAGGCCGGGGGCAAAGAATCGTTTGGCCCGCCACCGGCAAAAGGGCTGTTTTCTAAGGAAGCTATATTAAACTTTATATTGTGCAAGTATTTAAGTGATAACGACAAATTTATATGTTCAACTAAATATAATATAACAAAAATATGGGAATTTATATCAAATTCTTTTAAAGGGCGTCTTTGCATCTATATTATTATATTGGAAAAAGCAGGATGCTTAATTGAAAGGTCAAGCCGGGACAATAAATCAAATTGACACCCTTGAGCTGTTTTTCTATACTCGACTGGCTGTATTAATGACAATATCCGTCGCCTGATATCTTTAGCGGCATACTTTAATCTGAAAATTACTTGGGAGGAATCCATGGATCGTGAAAACTATATGAATGCCCTTAGGGAAGATATCGTGGATACCATAACCCGGCACCTGACACCGGTGGCACAGCGCTACGGTTACAGCGATATGCCATTGGAGACAAATGTGAAATGGCGTCCCATGGTGCTGGTCATCGGTAATTATTCTTCCGGAAAATCTTCCTTGATCAATGAATTTTTAGGCGCAAAAATTCAGGACACGGGCCAGGCCCCCACAGATGACTCATTTACTGTACTGACCTATGATGATTCCGTGCCCGAGACCCAAGGGATTCAGATGGTGGAGCAACGAGACGGCAAAACCCTGCTTAATGATCCTGAATACCCCTTTGCCACCCTTAAAAAACACGGCCAGCGTTTTGCTGCACATTTTCAACTGAAAAAAATCAACTCGCCTTTTTTAAAAAATCTGGCCATTATTGATACCCCCGGTATGCTTGACAGCATTTCCGAACGGGATCGGGGATATGATTATCAGGAGGTCCTCGGGGATCTGGCCCAGAAAGCAGGGCTCGTGCTGGTGCTGTTTGACGCCCATAAAGCCGGAACCGTGCGGGAGGCGTATAAAAGCATTCGGGATACCCTGACCGCTCATACTTTTGAAGACCGGATCATTTTTGTGCTCAACCGCATTGACGAATGCACCACGTTTAATGATTTGCTGCGGGTGTATGGCACTTTGTGCTGGAATCTGTCCCAGATTACCGGGCGAAAGGACATCCCTATGATTCGGATGACCTATTCGGCCAATGCGGCTGCTGTCAATAACTCGGCTGCACCTGAGTTTCTTCCCCTTCTTGAAAATCAGCGGGAGGACCTTAGGCAAACCATTTTACAGACCCCCTTGCGCAGGCTGGATCATCTGGCCACTTATTTGGAGATTCACGGGGAGCGCCTGGCCCATTATATTGAAGCGATTCAGGCCTTTGGCCTGGAATTCCAAAAGTTTCGCATACAAAAAATGCTTATCGGGCTGCTGGTCAGCCTTCTTGGGGGAGGCCTGATTGCCTTTGCCCTGATGATGCTGGTCGGAATGGCTGATCCTACTGTGCTGTCATCTGTGGGGGGGATCAGTGCGGGGCTGATTATGATTTTATGGATGATATATCCCCAGAAAAAGCTGGAGTCAAAATTCCGTGCCACCCGACTGCAAGATCTTAGTACACTTACCCAGATCAACGATCAGACCCGTAAAGACAGTTGGGGCGCTATCCGGGATTCGGTATATGAGCATTTGAAAGCAAACAAAGGCGACTACACCCTTTATGATCTTAAACTGGATCTGTTTAACATCCGGCAGATTAATGAAGAGGTCACCCACGAAATCCGGGAGGCATTAAGCGGATTCAGGGGTAAGTCGGAGAATGATTTGAAAGAATGGAGAGAAAAACGTTCCGCCCGTGAAAACGATAAAAAGGATTTGCCTTGGCAAGATGTTATTATTTAATCGGTCTCTTTTGCCATATGCATGCCTTTTTTCAATCCCAGGCCGTGATGCTCTGACAGGGCCTGAACAGTTATGGTTTTTAAATGGCTTCAAACCGGTTTGCCGGGGCTTGGTATTGCCGCCCTGTGATAAAACAGGCGGTGAAGCATGACGGACGTCATTCGATCAAATTCCATTGGGATTGTGTGAATTCGGAGGGATACCCAAGCTCTTGATAATCTTTTTTTTCTTTGTTATACCTTGCTAAACAAGAAAAAGGAGGTTCTTAGTCCTTTGTCAATGCCGCAGCTTAAGGAGATTGCGGGGGTGTCGTAAACATATTTGATTCCCCTGCTGGAATATTTTGATACCCGGAACGTGACCACCCGGGGTTGGCGATATATGTAAGCCCTGAGGGGGGCTTAACCCATAGTTTTTTTATTGGCAAGGAGAGGGATATGGATGAGGTGAAGAATGCTGCCAACAGCGGAGAATCGGCAAAAAAAAAGAATTTTTTTATAAAGATACTTATATCTAAATGGTTTGTTCTCACAGTATTTATCCTGTGTATTTCCGGGTATGCCGCATGGTGGGGCATGGAGTGGTGGACGGATTTTTCAGCAAAAAGGGGGGACAATAAGCATGGGGCGCATGTTTCCCAGAAAACTACAGGCGGGGGGCACGATACGCTCAGTGTGCTGGAGGAAACCACCTATGATGCTCTGAACACGGATGATGCCCACAATCTTCATAATGCATTAACTACGCATGATGCTTTATCAATGAATGCCCGGAATACCCATGATGCCCGGACCACGCATGAGTCTGCTATGCAAGAACAAGGTTCCCATGAAACTGCCGATCACGGGGGCGTAACGCCAAAAAATACTGCGCCTCACACGGCTGCCGCCGATAAGGGTCTCAATGAAGGCAAAGAAACCGGGCATGGGTCCGCAACAGATGATACAGGCCATGGAACGGCACATGCCCCACCGGTACGCACAGGCCCCCGTGGTGTGGCCTTTGTGCAAGCCTGTATTCAACCCCTTGATTATGAACTAAATCACAGATTTTTGGGATGGCGGCCCAATGATATTATCAGAATTGCCGATAATATTAAGAATTTGCAACTGGGGGTTTTGGAAGTAACCCGCAGGACCGCTGTGGCGTTAGCCGAAAATCTGTCGCGTACCGGAAGCACGGATGCCTATGTGCCCAGTTTGGAATACGCCATGAACTCATTCATGATCAAGCCAACCGAATTAATGTTTCCATCTGCAGAAGGCAAATATCAGGAGGGGTTGGACGGATGGAAAGATTATCAGGAGATGCTGCAAAGAGGGGAGGCCCGCTTTTACCGGCGGGTGGACAACCTGGTACCCCTGCTCAAGGCATATGAAAGCATCCTGGGCAGTTGCGATGAAAATTTGGTCAAGAAACCGGGAGAGCTCAGCACCTTTAAAGCCGATGATGTCTTCTATTACGCAAAGGGCGTGGCGATTGCCATGGTCACCATTCTTGAGGCGCTGGCTGTGGATTGTGACGATACGATCGGATCCGTTCAGGGCATGGATGTGATCCATCATGCGGTTGAAGCCCTTCATCATGCCTCAAGCATGGATCCCTGGATCGTCCTGGAGGGCAGTCCGGACGGCATATTGGCCAACCATCGGGCCAACATCGCCGCTCCCATCAGCCATGCCCGTTTCTATCTGGACGTGCTGTCCGGTTCACTGACAGGGAACCTGTAATATCTTTTTTTCATTATAACGGTTTTGGGGGAGGTACCGATACCTCCCGACAAAGCCGATATAAAAGAGCTGTAAAGCCAATTTTGATGAACCGGTAAAAATCAAGAAGGCGAAAAACAGTGTCAAACAAAGTCATAAGAAAATTTTTTTTCTCTATTATCGTCCCGTCCATACTTACTATTTTGCTTTTTATCTCCTCCATGTATCTAATCCTGATACCATCATTCGAAGAAAACATGATGAACAAAAAGAAGGAAATGATCCGGGAGTTGACCAATACGGCTTGGAGTCTGATAAAAGAGTATGACGATGAATACAAAGATTCATTAATTACCCTTGAACAAGCAAAACGCCTTGCCTCAGAAAAAATTGAAAAGATGAGATATGGCGGCCAGGGAAAAGATTATTTCTGGATTAGCGACATGAAGGCCGTTATGGTCATGCACCCCTATCGACCCGAACTGAACAATAAAATGCTGGATAACTATAAGGATCCTAATGGGGTCAGGTTGTTTGTTGAATCCATAAAAGTTGTAAAAACAATGGGTGAAGGGTTTATTAACTACATGTGGCAACGGCAAGACGATTCTTCTCAAATTGTGCCTAAATTATCTTATGTAAAGGGCTTTCAAAGCTGGGGATGGATTATAGGAACCGGTATTTACCTGGACGACGTACACGCTGAAATAGGTGCTTTAAAAGGAAGACTGACAAGGGTTTCGCTGTTTATATCGGCTATTGTTATACTTATCCTCTCTTTTATCATTTTGCAAAGCCTTAAAATTGAAGCGATGCGAAAAATGGCCGAGGAAAACCTCTTACACTCAAAACAAAAATACAAAACACTTGTGGATGCTTCATCAGAAGGGACAATTATGATCAAAGAGAGCCGGATCATTTTTTCCAACCACATGTTTGAACTCCTCACCGGAAAAGCCCATGAGGAACTTATTGCGTCGAAATTTGAAGATATTTTCAGCATCAGCTGGGAAGAGGTTTTAAAATCATGTGAAAAAACCAACAAATCCATCTCCATTGAAACCCAGGTAAAACAAGGAGAATCCCAGTTCCATGATGTTGTGATATCGGTTACAAGAATTTTATTTGAAGAACAAGAGGCGTTTGTTGTCGTCACAAAAGATATCTCCCGGAAAAAACAAACGGAAAAAATTGTTCACGATTTAAGCAGCGAACTTCAAAGCTCGCTGATATTAATGAACCAGCCAATTTCTCAATTTGTAAAGCCGATTGTAAAGAGCAGCCTGCGAACAACCGTGACTGAAGCTGCCTCATTAATGGATCGGAAAAAGATGAATCTCGTTTTTATTGCCGATAATGGTAAGATGCTTGGCGTTGTTGATGATAGTGATCTGCGCAAAAGAGTGTTGGCAAAAGGCAAAGATGGAAAGTGCCCCCTTGTGGACGTGATGACCGCCCCAATTATATGCATTTCAAATACGGCGTTGCTTTACGAAGCTGTTTTGGAGTTCAGAAAACAAAACGTCAGCCATCTGGCTGTGAAAAACGATACAAATGAATTTATCGGGGTCCTCAGCCGTAAGGATATACTTGAAATTCAGCACAATTCACTGAGCTACATCTTAAGTGAAATTGAATATGCCGAAGATGTTCATGAACTTAAAAAGATCTATGACAAGATACCGGTTCTTGTTAATGCCTTATTGGAAAGCGGCAATAAAACGGAGTTGATCACCCATATTATTACATCCGTGTCCGATGCAATTACAAATCGCATAATCACTTTTGCATTGGAGGACCATGGGGAACCGCCATGCAGGTTTGCTTTTGTTGCATTGGGCAGCGAAGGAAGAAAGGAACAAACCATTGCCACCGACCAGGATAATGCCATTATTTTCGAAGATGTCCAGGAGAACAAGATACAGAAAAGTAAAAATTACTTCCTGAAATTTGCTGAAACTGTGAACAATCACCTGGCCCATGTCGGATATGAGTTATGTATAGGTGAGATAATGGCCAAAAATCCAAAATATACGTTAACCTTATCGGATTGGAAAAAGCAATTTACAGGCTGGATTAACACACCTGAAGCGCAAAACATCATAGATACCGCAGTTTTCTTTGATTTCCGGTGTATTTATGGCGATGATTTTTTTACAGACGAATTGAGAAAACATATAAACC
>JAKSBO010000636.1 GCA_022361095.1 Desulfobacterales bacterium
TGGGTAAGTTACTAAGATTTTTCAAACTTTGTTGTGGGCTGTGCCTGGGTGCTGATAGATCAGGTCGGCCCATGGCCGTTCGTTGGTCAAAAATTTTAATCCTCGAAATATTTGAAATCTGTGCCCATTAATGCAACGAAGAAAACGGACAAAAAGACAAGCGGTATGGTGGAATTTATTGTTCCCATGGCCCTTACTTCGCGGATGGTATCCTGTTAGGGGAATGAACATAATAGATAAACGGGCGGAAACCACCGAACAGATTGTTCTGTGGCCGTTAAAAAAACTTCAGGAGGAAGAATGACGCAAACCGATCCGAACAAACTGTATGTTGATGCCGACAATAACATTAGTGCTGAAGGTGAGCAGCCAAAATTGAAAAATAATGCCGCGTTCCTGCAGATTCCGGCAGAGTTGGAAAAAGAAGTGAATGCATATGTTAACAAGCTGGCCAGGGAAAAGAACATCCAATGGAAAAGTGATGATGATGTAAAGTCTCTTTTTCAATCACAAGGATGCTTTTTTGTTATAGCCCTGGAACGGATTGAAGCTTTAATGAACGCAATCAATAACTGCCTGTCTCTGGATGAGGGTGATATGGATGAAATGAAAAAGAACCTGAAACAAGCCATGGACATTATTAACAGCATATAAATTCTTAATCATCGAAATGCTGCGGATATGCCGCCGCGTTTGTTGAATTCGTCAATTGCCCGATCTCCGCTTTTTATATCAGCTATGGGCTGACCTGACATATCAACTGCCAGGCACAGCCCACAACAACGCTTGAAAGATCTGAGCAACCTCCCCATACGTTCTTATAAAATTATCCAGTACGCCAAAATCCATAAATAAAAATAGCTGTTGGCGTCATTCATTAGGATTCTAATATGTGATTGAATTCGATCCTGAAATAACCTATCATTAGAAGACTACCGGCCCTGTGTTTCATCTATAAAGCAATTGAAGCAAAGAGGGCACGCCATGCGATGCGGACAACCGCAGGGCTATAAACCGGCCCGGCGGCCATAGTTTACGAAAGACCTTCACAAATTAAATCATTTATGAACGATTTATTGTATCAATCAAATTTAAGGCTTCTCAGTATCCTTCGGGTAAAGAAACTGATTTCAAAAAAGAAGTACGAGGTGACCAAAAGGGTCCTTGAAAATGAACTGACCCAGGGACGCCAGCCTTTACTTGACACTGTTGAACCTTTTAAAGGCATTCTTCAGGATGAAACCGTTTGGCGAGAATTTTTCAAGTATAATCAGATCTTCCTGAAACTTTCCCGTCAATTTATCTCGAATACCGTTTCTCCAAAATTGAAGGATATTGGCGATGCAGAAGATGACCGGTTTTTTGACTTGGATAATATATTCAAGGAACTTCAGGAAACGGCCACTGAGGATTATCTCCAGAAACGGCTAAAAAGTATTGACCTGGCTTTATTCGAACGTAAAATTATGGATTCATCCCAACTGAATTTTATTCATAACAATGCAGTTCATCTTGAAATTAAAGCCATGGATAAAAAGTTTGGTGAAATCGCAGTAAAAAATCAATTTTCCACAAAAAGGATCATTGATAATGCCCTTTCTGAACAGACCCGGTTATATCTCCAAACCAAGAAAAACCATATTATCGGGGATATCCTTGTTACCAGGAAAGAGATGACGCCTGAGATCAGGGACGAGATCCTGTTAATCCAGAATCGGATATTGGAAGAAGACTGGGCGTCACTTTTACGGGAAAGTGCCGCTAACGTTATTCAGGAACAAGAAAAAAACGCCCTGTTTGGTGCAATTCTTCTTAAAGAAAAATTGATGAATGAGCAGGATGTTTTGGCGGCCCTGCAGCTTCAGAAACTGGAGAGAAAGGCCTATGAGGATCATCAAAAAGAAGCTGTCGGCAGTAACAAAGAAGATTTACCCCCTCCCCAGAAACCTAGGTGGATCGGAGACATTCTTGTAGAAGATTATGGGCTTTCCGAAAAAAACCGGGAGAAAATTGTTGCAAAGCAGTTAAAGCAGAAAATTAAGATTATTAACATTAAAATGGGAGGAAATATTAAAAGTGCCCACCAGGAAATGATCCGCGAGTTAGATTCCTATTTTCAAGTCCATTATACCCAAAATAGACTCCAGGCGTTTATCAAGCTCAATAAAGAGATTCCAAGTTCAATGACGTCAATGAATATTATGTTGTGGCTTTATCAAAAAAAAATCACTAAAGGACTTATCAATCCGTCCATCTACAGTCTCCTTGAAAATAAGGTGAAACCGGGAGATAAGGTGATGATTGCGAAAGGAGAAGCCCCGGTTCATGACAAATTGACCCCGAATTTGCATTTTAAAAAGGGCGATGATTTAAAACCGGTCATCGTTCATAAAAAAAAGAGGCTGGCCTCCATCCATCGGACTTTGGGGCAGGCGGGAATCAACGTAAACCAGTGCTTTATCGCAAAGCATGTAGAGGCCTGTCCAATTCAGACAGGCCCCAATGTGATACGAAAAAACAATGAGTTTTTTGCCGCATGTGACGGCGTGCCGGACTTTTCGGAAAAAGGCGTGCTTTCCATCTCCCCTGTGATAGAGATTCCTGGGGATCTGGATGATACGGGTCCAAAAATAAATCATGATTGTGAGGTCTATGTCCATGGCGTTATTTCTTCTTCCGGAAAGATTAAGTGCAAAAAACTGACAGCCGGGGGGGTTAAAGGGGCGACTGTATCGCTGGATAAAATAACGGTGAAAGAACTTATCGAAGATGCCCGCATTAATGCTTCAGGAGAGGTCCATCTGTCGTCAATCCGGAATAGTGAAGTGACAAGCCTGAGAACTGTATTGGTACAAAAGAAACAGACAGGAACAAATCCCCAGGATTCTTTATCTGTGTCCCACTCAATTATTAACAGTGATGATGTCTGCATCTTTACGGATGTTGATATTACATCCTCAATGATTCGGGTAAAAAATAAAATCATTCTTCGAAAAGTGACGGTGGAAAATGATTGCAAATTGGTTGCCGGCGACTCATTGGAGGTCATTGACCAAAAAAAGGATATCGAGAGAATTGAAAAAGAAAAGAACCGGGTAAAGGAAAATATAGAATCTTTAGAGCAACAGCTCAAAGAGTTGTTCTCAAGTTTAGAAAAAAAGGATATATCGGATTTTGAGACAGAGGTTCTATTGCTTAATAATCGGAGGCAAAAAACCAAAGCGGATCTGGATCGGATCCGCAAGTTGAAAAAAAAAATAAGAGCCCTCAAAAAAGAATCGGAAAAAGAATACAATGAATGCGGCGATATGTTCCTTAATATGTCTCAACGCATTTCAGACGAAAAAAGGCGGGTGGAAGAACTCGAACAAGAGAAGACCCTGATTCAGAAAAAAATTATAGGCATGTACAAACAAGAAAAAAGCCGTCCGGAAATTGATGCACGAAAGGCGGTTATCGCAAAGGGAACAGTGATTCAGTTTCGGTTTACTTCCCTGACACTGGAGTCGGATAGCACCGGATTTGTCTTCAGGGAGGAATATGATACACTTTTAGGGCGTTATGAGATAAAACAACATCGGTGGTAGGCCAAAGATAAAAACCGGCAAAGCAATTGCCATTAAAAAAGCCACACTTAGGGGTGTTTTAACCCCACTTAAGATGAAACAGGTTCTGACATTTTTTTTCTTCACATTGTGAGAAAACAACGCCTGAAAAAACGTCAAAAAAATCAAATAAAGACTTAGCTGATAGTACCCAGGGAATTATTTTTCAGACAAAATTCCTCAATGGCTTTAATTGCTGTTTTCGCTCCATCGTAGGAAGTGAATTTTTGATAAAGCAACTCTACTTTTTTAGAAAATTTATGTTGGGTATGAAGTTTGTTTTCTATCCATCCTTTTGAAAAATCTGAAATTTCCCCCATGACGCCGCATCCTGATTCTTCAACCATTCTGGCATTGAATCTTCTTTCAAAAACGGCACCGGGGAATATAATCAAGGGCACCTTATTCAATATGGATTGTACTATCGTATTATGCCCGCCGTGACAAATTGTCCAAGCACAATAAGGAAGCAGATTGTGCGCCGGAATATAGTTCACGAATGTGACCGATCCAATCGTGCATTTGCTATGAACCTCCTCCGAAGCGACAATGCAATGATAAAGAGAATTATTATCAAATACCTGGGGTAGGACGCGTTTAACAATATCAAAACGGACAGAGCCTGTACCGAAATATGCGAATACATATTTTTTTTGTAGTGCCAATCCAACAGGGCGGCTATCTAACCGTTTCGTATTCTTTAAAAGATGCCCGACATAACGCACATCAGGCCGTGATGGATCTGCACCGTCCAATTCTGGGATCGAAGGTATTATTTTCAATATTTTTGAGCCAAAACACAGTTCGGAAAGAGGTTTTGCTTTTTTTCCGTATGACGTCAGGATTTGATTTGCTCGTTTTGACATCTTTCGATAGGCAAATGATCCGATTCCCTTATGAGCGACGCTGGCAAATGTTGTAATCAATGGGATGCCTGTGATTTCTGAAACAAGATAGGCGGAGGGATCCAGTTCAGTGAATATTGCATTGGGCTTGAAATCCTTCACCGCTTCCAGCTGAGTTCCTACCAGATCTTCAAGATAACCCGGCTTGGCCATGCCCGTCAAGAACAGCACCAACCAGATGCTGCCGACAGATTTGCCTGACCTTATCGGAAGGGTTTGGCGACCAATTCTCTTCCCGATAAACCTTGATAAATGTTTCGGTAGCCCAAGAAAAGTTGGCTCTGGAACCGTATATACCTTAAAATTTTGTTGTGTTATTACATGTTGATTCTTTTTTACTGCGCAGAACGCGATATCATGCCCAAATTCTGCAGCTTTGCACCCCAATGCCAATGTTCTTGTATGGGGTCCCAAAGCCCCGGTCGGGGGAGAAAAAACAGGGATTAGGATTCTCATATTATCAATGGCTCTGTCTTGCATTTTTTGATTATATCAAAAAAATCGTGCCTGAACGGAAGGTATTGCGTCGTTTCACTGTGTTTATCGACTCAATAATTGAGTTGATTATTCTTCTTATTTGACCCAAAGTCAAGGAAGTGTCTTATGTCATTTCCTGTATTGCTCTTTTTTGGTGCGTGTCAAGCAAGTTGTCGTCTTTCCCGTAACGTTAGCATCTGCGGTTTCTCCGAAAAGGCCGGAGTAAGAATCCCAGAAGCTTAAAGGGATGAAAGCGCTTCGAAAAATCCTACCCCTTCCCCCTTTTGTTTCACCGCCAACAGCGGTTTCTCAAGCGTCCGGATCAGCCCTTCGGTCACACTCCCCAGGAGAATGGCGGCAAGATTCCCCTTGCGGCCCCTGGCACCGATCACAACGAGCCGCGCGCCCTGTTTGTCGGCAAACCGCTTGATGCCTTTTACCACATCCCTTGATATAGCATATGACGGTGAAATCTTCAGCCCTTTGAGATCAGCGGTGGGAATAAACCGGCGCAGTTTTACCTTGGCATCGTTGATCATGATCTTCCCGAATTCCGCATAACTCTTTCCGGTTTTTTTGTAGGTCGTCGGCACCTGGCAGACACTCACCAGATTCAGCCATTCCAGCCCGGCCGCCTTTGCAAAGGCCGATCCCACATCCAGGGCATTTTTACACTGTTCTGAAAAATTCACCGCCACAAGTACGGACGACAGATCCGGAGAGGTGTTTTTCGGCAGGATAAGGACGGAGCAGGGCGTCTTCCTGGCAATTTTTTCCGGCAGGTTGGCATCTTCAAACCTGGCATCAAACACCTTCCCGATAATCAACAGATCGATATCCGCCTTTCCGACTCTGGATATAAGTGCTGCCGGCATCTGTCCCTCAACCGCCTCAAAGGTCAACCGGGTATCCGGATGCCCGGCAAAGTGTTCCTCAACCCGCTCTTTCATCTGCCGCACTGCGGTTTCATCCACCGGCTCTGAAATTTCCGGATACAGCCGTTTGATCTCGTCGGGAATATCAAATGAATCCGAAATATACACAAAGTTAATCTCGGAAGATGCCGCCATTCTGGACACCCGGCCAGCATACTGGATCAGTGCGGAATCCAGATCGTTGAGCTTAAGTTCCACCAATAGTTTTTTATATCGGTACATCGCGTGCCTCCGGGAGTTCTGTTCTCCACCAAAAGCTAACGACCGACCTTTATGTTGTCAACCCGGCCGCTCCCGTTTAGGATCGGAAAAGTCGTAAACCAAATCAGGGGGCCACGTCATAACTTTTCTGGATTCGCCCGGCCTTTCCGCTGATTTCCGGGCGGGCGTATTGGTTGAATTGGTATTCAGAGAACAGTGTCGCGGCCGAAGGCTGGCTGTGCCCCTCCTGAAAAAGGGTCTGGCCGGTGTTGCTGCTCATTTTGCTCCAGGCGTCCTCTCTGAGGGATGTGATTCCGTCTTTCAATTTTTTCATGGCCAGTTCTTGGCTTGAAGAATCGAACTGGGGGGCCTCGCCGCCGCCGGTAAGAAAGCGCCCGCCCGGAAGATATTTTTCTATTAATTCGGCATCCGAAGGCTGAACCGGGGCTTTTTCGCTCACCGTGCTGCCGGAAGCTTTGGCTGCAAGGTCAATTTCCTGGACCAAACCGATGTTGCCGTTTTCAAACAAGAAAACCCCGGACCGTTTGACTTGCCCCATAAGTTCATTATCCATGGTGGCCATATTAAACCCGGTCTGGGAACTGTCCAGGTATACGGCACCGACCCCGGCGTCCTTGAGGGAAATCAGATGGTCATTGCCCTGGGCATCTTTGGTCCATACCGAAAGTTTTGAAAAAACATCATCATTTTCATCAATCCAGCCGTTGCCGTCCCCGTCATGGGCGGCCAATTCCTCAAACCCGTTTCCGGTTCCCGGGCCAAAGAGTTCCGATCCGTTGTTGATCACACCGTCATTATTCCGGTCAAAGCTTAAAAAACCGCTGCCTTGGGCTGTAAAAGCGATTTCTTCTGTTTTCCCGTCATTGTCCAGGTCAAATTCAAAACGGGTGCTGCTGAGCCCGGGGATGCCGCCTTCAAGGTTAATGACAAGCGGATCAACCAGGGTGACCTTATCCTGCCAGAAGTGCATCAGGGTATCGCTTTGGGTTTCGGACAGATACGCCCGGTCCAGGGCAACCTCCAGATTAAAGTCAATGGCGCGGCCGTCTTGGGTGGTCACCTGCCCCCGGGAGGAAAAAGACATCTGCTCTGTCTCAAAATGGGTTTGAGTCCGCCTTAGGGTCACCCGGCTCTCGATAGAGTGTGCTTTGGTTGCAGGTGAGCCCTCTGTCGTTGTTTGGGGTTGGGATTCCCCGGCCTTGCGCAGCTCCCTGGCCACCACCTTTCGGTCAATGGCGGCTCCGACCAGGCTCTCCACCAGCTCTTTTTGATGAAACTCCGCCTGGATCTCCCGATCAGGGGAACGGACCGTTGCATTGGCAACCAGGCCGGCAGAGTACTCGGATTGCGCCTTGTGATAAAACCGTTTGGAGATCGAAACCCGGTCGGTGATGTTCCCGGGCCTTTGACGGGCTGAATCCCTTTGTTTTTGAACACTGTTTCTGATCTCCGAGTTTAAAATCAGATCAATATTATCACCTGAATGGCTTGAGTTGAATCTGATATTACTGTTTGTGATTTTCATGATCGGATCTATAGCTCCTTTAGACAGCTATCCGTTGATAAGATAACTATACCATCGGTATCATTGCCTTGCAGCTAAAGCAAAATCGATTCGTGAAATATCCAGGTTAATTTTTTAATCCGCAGTCAAAAATATATCACCATAATAAGCAATGAGAATTAAATAAAGTGAACCAGATTATTTTGTAACTACTTCCCCCTTAAAGGATTTTTAAAAAAAATTGAATGCGTTTGCCCTGATATAACAGTCCTTGTTGTGATTTGTATTTTCTATGGTTAATGGGGCATCATATTAGAAAAAGCATGAATAACAACCACCCCTGCAACAATCAGAACCATTCCGATAATTGCCGGAAGGTCAGGAATCTGCCGATAAAGAATGATCCCCGCGATTGTTACCAAAACAATACCTAATCCGGACCAGACAGCATATGTAACCCCAATGGGAATGGTCCTTAAAACAAGGGTCAGAAGGTAAAACGCAGAACCATACCCAATAATTACAACCAAACTGGGTATGAGTTTTGTAAATTGCTCTGAGGCTTTCAGTGCACTTGTTGCAACAACTTCAGCTATGATTGCCAGCCCTAAATATGTATATGCCATTTTCGTATCTCTTCTAAGTTTTATTCTAATTTGCTTTTATGGAAATCATCACGTAACGGTGCTGTACCATAAATAATTCTCAATGTGTTATTTTATTCGTCTCTGGGGTGAATTCAATTACGTCAACACATCCGAAGTCCATATTTTTTAAAAAATTCATCCATTTTAGCCACAGCGCTGTCAACGTCTTTATCGATATCGTAAAAACTTACATGGGAAGCACCAGAGACTTCATATAACGACCACGGGCCGTCCTTGGTCTATCGACACCGAGGCTTCGGCCCACAACAAAGACAGAAAGAATCCAGTTGCTTGCTGGAAACTTTCTTATAAACAGCCACAGGCTGACCTGACATATCAGCTGTCAGGCACAGCCCACAACAAAGTTTGAAAGATTTTAGTAGCTTACCCAGACTTTCTTATAAATTCTTTGGGGATGCTGACTACTTTTGTGATTGATGGCATTGTTGTTCCGAAAGTCAAAGTATCCGGGACGGATCGCTGGTTTTGATCAAATGAAAAAAGGGCTGCCCCCCGATTGGGAACCGCCCCTTAAAACATAATTCAATTTGGTATCAATAGAATTTTTATGCGTCCTGCATCGTATCTGTGATGACTATTTCTCTGAGTGAGACTGCCTGGGGCAGTTCGTACGTAAATTTAATGGTTCTAGCCACATCTGCGGCAGTGATATTGACGGCACCAACGGATTCTTTCCAATCGGTATACCCGTCAATAATTGCCTGATCGGTGGTGTGGCTGAGTAGTTCTGTCCCAACAGCGCCGGGGCAGATGGAAAGTACACGGACATTATGTCCTGCCATCTCACCCCGGGCTACCCGTGTAAGGCCTGTTACCCCGAATTTACTTGCACAATAGGCGCCATGCGCTCCAAAAGGCTGTACCCCGGCAATTGAAGAGACGTTGATAATGGTGCCGGTACGATTTTTTTTCATGTCATTCATAACGATCTGCATACCGTTCATAACGCCCATGACATTCACATCGAGCATCTTCTTCCATTCTGCAGCGTCCTGGGTGGCAATATCACCCAGAAGCATAACACCGGCATTGTTTACCAGCAGATCGGTTTTTCCGTATTGCTCTTCGGCTTCACGTACTGCTGCTTCGAACGCGGTTTTATCGGTGACGTCGACTTTTTTGCAGATGGTATTGGGCAGATTGAGCCCTTCCATTTTTTCTACTCGTCTTGCCAAAAGTAATAAGGGGTATCCATCATTTGAAAACTCCTTTGCCATCTCCATTCCAAAGCCGGAACTTGCACCCGTGATAACGATCAATTTCTTAGTCATGATTTTCTCCTCTGTTATTATGTTTGATTAAGGCCCAGGTTCAAAATAAAACCTTCCATATGGTTTGTCTTTTCATCCGTCTTCTTCGTTGTGTCAATGGGCACATATATTTAATATCCGCCCATTGACACGCCTTGAATACGAACA
>JAKSBO010000240.1 GCA_022361095.1 Desulfobacterales bacterium
GGATCAATACCCGCTTGCGCACCGGGGCCAGGGCCATGGCCGGATGAACCAGGGATTCATGGTACCGGGCCTCGTCCGTACTGCACAACTGCAGGTTTCCGTTTAAAAAAAGCCGTATTTCATCCAGGGGTTTAAAATGCGTCATAACGATGTGCTGGTACTGGCTGGTTTTAGAATAGACGATGGGGTCATCATACAAGGCCTGTTCGTTGGTAAGCTGCCACCTGCGGTTGTTCATAAACCCGAAAATCACGGCCACACAGGTGGCGGCCATGATCACAAGCAAAGGGATATTGCGCGGGATGATTTGTTTGCGGGTAAAATAGACAAAGGTAATCAGGGCAAGAAGAAAATTCATGCCGGCGGTTAGGAAAGCGGCTTCCGTAATGGGGAAAAACCGCAGCAGGATGAACACATAAATCAAAGCCCCGGCCAAAGATCCGATATAATCGGCGGACAGGATATTGCCCAGATTGGTGGACAGCTCCTTTGAAAAATCGTTGTTGATCCGTATGATCACCGGAATTTCAAGACCGATGAGAATGCCGATCACGGACACAAAAAAATAGAGCACCAGGCTGTAGTGGCTGGTATATCCGTAGGAGAGATAGGTCAGGGTGGGAGAATATCCCCCGGCAAGGGCAAGGGCGATTTCAATGCCGATAAAGGTATGTACCAGACGTTTTTTGGAAATTTGGGCCTGGATCAGGCTGCCGAACCCCATCCAGAACATCATCAACCCGATGACCATGGCCCATTGTTCAAAGGCATTACCCAGGATCATGGATGCCAGGCTTGCCTGGATATATTCAAGGATGATACCGCAGGCCCCGGATGCGAACATGCACAGGCACAGCAGGGCCGAGGCAGGATTGAGCCGGGAGCGCCCCGATGGATCAGACGGCATGGGCAATGACCAGTGCCACGGCAATGATGGTCGCCTGGACCAGCACCAGCGCCGCAACATTTTTATCCTCTTTGACCTCAGTTGCAATGTTTGTGGTGGGCAGAAGGAACCGGTCCACAAGGGCAGTGAATCCAATGAGCAGAATCATGCCGAACACCGTATAAATCAAAAACCCGACAATATCATTTATCCACCCGGTAAACGGCCCGGAAAGACTTGCCTTTAAAATGATACCCAGGGCAATCAGGATGCCGGCCAGGCCGATGCCTGCGGCCGGGTTGTTCTGCTTGATTTCATCCCGGACATTAAAAGGGGTACTCAGTTCATACAGCAGGCCACACCCTAAAAGCACAACCTGGCCCAGGACAAAAAAGAGCAATGCGGATCCCAGGGCCTGGACAAAACTGCCCCCGCTGCCGGACATACTGCCGTTAAGAATAAAGCCTGTGGCAATGTACATACCCGCCTCCACCATGCCAAGGGCTGTATTGCCTGTAACGGTGCGCCCGTCTTCGAGGGTAAATACTTTTATGCACTCCCGGTCGTTGTTCATGTTCCCCATCATGATGGAATCATTGATGAACCGGGCAAGGAAAAGACACACCGTAACCAGGGCACCGTCTGCCAGGAGATAAAGCATATCGGACCTGAACCCTGCCGATTCCCCGGACAGCGCCCCGGTCATGCCGATGGCAATGCCAAGATAAAGCCCTGCCCGCCTTAGCCCCACCGCCACATTGCCGTCGTCAATGTGGCGGTCGTCATTAAAGTCCTTGGTCCGCCAGTCATCCAGTTTCTTGGCCAGAAAGATAAAAAAAATACTCGCCAGGGCATAACATAAACCATGCCCCATATTGATTAAGGTTGCCATATAGTTCATAAGTTGTTCTCCTTATTTAGTGCCCGGCCGAAAACCGTAAATTTTGCCGATTACGGCGTTGGTCTGAAATTTTAATGCCCGAAATAGTTCATGTATTCCAAAGGTTTTCGTTCAAACACTATTTGCCTTTTGATTTGGGGCCGCCCCCTCTAATACCCGAAGCGCCCCCCCTTACGGAAGCGGAAGCGGTTTTAAATCCGCCGGTTTTTGAAAAGGTGCTGTTCTGATACCGCGGTGAATTTTTCATGCGGGATCCCCGGGAGCCGAATGTGTACCCTGTACCGGTCTGTCCGTAATAGGGCTTTTTATATCTGTAGCCGGTATTCCAGCGGTTCCATGATCCATAGGAGTAGTAATGGGGCGGGAAAAAAAACAGGTGGGAAAAAAAGGCATACCTGCCGTACCAGGACCAGAAACTGTTGCCGCTTTGATCCTTTTTCCACTCCCCGTACCTTGGATTTCCGACATAAGCCATGCCGGGCGGGGATGCCTGGGAATCAGGTTCAAACTCACCATAGGGTTTGGACAAAATTGCCATGCCTAAATTGTCCAGATTCTGCTCATAAAAAGAGGCATTCACCTCTTCCCAGCCGGTTTCCGAGGTTTCCCCGTTCTCTTCTTCCAGGTATTTATGAAAATATTTTAATTGGGTGCTTTGAAGATAAAAGGTGGCGGCATTGTGCCGGGAATCGGGCCAGCCTGCCGTCAGATCAAGATTCAACCCCTTAAAGGCAGACTCCAGCCCCCGGGTAATCCGCAGATTCATCCCGGTGTAACCCGGTGTCAGATCTGCAATGGATTCGGCGTCCGACTCGCTTAAGACCTCGAAAACAACAGGGGAAACCTGAACGGCATAAACGAAGATTCCGGGGTTGTAATACTCCGAATTTTCATCCCAGGATTCACGATAGATGGAGGCATAATAATCCACCTTCATGTCTTCAAGGATTTTGGTATAGCTGCGGTATAACTGATCCAGATCTTTTTCAAATTTGGATTTGTCTTTGGCAAGCGCCGTCTTTGCCTGTTCAATGGCATCGGCTGCCGTAACAAAGGCGGCATAGTCTGCGTTTCCCTGGGTATGCGCCTGATACTGGGTCTTGATAATATCCGTATTGTTTTTTGTGTCATCCGCCATTTTGGCAAACGGTGCAAACCGGGCCGTGATTTTGGCGTCCGAAGCGGGAAATTTTTCCCGTGCCCCGGCCACCGGCCCCTGTTCCAAAGTCCGGATCTCTGACAAAATTACCTCTGCCGCGGCCAGGGCGGACCCTTCCGTGGCCGGTGCGTCCGTCATGGCAGCCTTGATCCGGCTTGCACGTTCAAAAGGCGCCCTTGCCTGGTCCTTGGCTTCCCGGATCACCGAGTTCACCTGCTTGATCTGGGCCCGGGCCC
>JAKSBO010000116.1 GCA_022361095.1 Desulfobacterales bacterium
AATTTTTAACCTTAATTAATCCCTGTCTCTTAACATAATAAGACGTAACAAGTTAAATATAGCTACTGCCATTGCTGCCACGTAAGTCATTGCAGCTGCATTTAATACTTTCTTTGCTCTAGGCTTTTCCTCATTGTTAATAAGACCATTTGCTTCTAGTTGAACAATTGCCCTGCTGCTTGCATTAAACTCTACAGGTAAGGTAATGACCTGAAAGAAAACTGCAAATGAATATAGGTATATCCCTATGTCCATAAGCAAACTGCCTCCACTGCCTAAGAAAAGACCAAGTATAACTAGAGGCATGGCAGCTTGTGAAGCAAAGCCAACCGTTGGCGCTATAGCATTTCTAATTTTTAGCGGCCCATATGAATGCGCATGTTGTAGTGCATGGCCAACTTCATGAGCGGCTACACTTACTGATGCTATAGATGTCCCATTATACACTTCATCAGATAACCTTAAAACTCTTTTTCTTGGATCATAGTGATCCGATAACGCACCTCTAGCGCGTTCTATAGGTACATCATATAAATCGTTTTGTTCTAATATTCTTCTTGCAGCTTGCGCACCAGTAATATCTCTATTATTCCTTACTCTTAAATACTTATAAAATGTTGATTTAACCTTTGCTTGTGCATACATTGCAAAAATAATTGCTGGAAAAAGTATGAACATGCTAGAATAATATTCTAAGTAGGCTCCCATATTCAGTCCTCCTAACCTAAACGAATATTTTCTTTAATCTCATTGCCTCTTAAATATTCATCTACTGTTACAGCTCTTTTATTTGGGAATTGAAGCTTTTTAATTCTTAAAACTTTATCCCCTGCAGCTACTTCTAACCCCTTTTTTGAAACGGATTGAATCGTCCCAAAAGGTGCTTGAGGTGATTGCTCTAATACCTCAGCCTCCCATATTTTCATTACAATATCTTCATAAGTGGTATAAGCGATAGGCCAAGGATTTAATCCCCTAATTAAACGTTCAATTTCTTCAGCCTTTTTATTCC
>JAKSBO010000465.1 GCA_022361095.1 Desulfobacterales bacterium
AAAGAAAGAAAAACCGTAAATCAAAACTCAGCTCAGGGTAGGGCCCGTTCATGGGTCTTAAAAGGGTGTGAAAATATAAAAAATCAAAGACATGTTTATTTTTACAGGCAAAAACAACAATTGAGTTCGCTGCCGTATTTTTTATCCGGTCAAGGCTGTTATTGTCTATACTGATTTTATCGACAAGATGATTCAGTATCTTCCTGATAATAAAGCTTTGGGTGCCGGGATAAAAATTTGAATAATAATCATAGGAATAGTTAAGCAGAAACGCTATTAAATTACGTATTTTTCTTCTGGTGGCTGAGACCAGGTTTTTTATCGGTGCAAACAAACTCATAGGGTGTCCTTTTTTCCTTCGAAGTTTGAAGGGTCAATCGTGGCAGGAACGCTTATTTCGGTTAATTCAATACCAGAGCTTGGTTTACATGGCAATATCATAATTTCACCGAAAGGGCGTTTACAGCATTTAGATTTTAATATCATGTCCATGGATTGATCCGGCCTGTGAACCTCCAGGCGTGACTCCGCAACAAAGCCGGAAAGTACTTGGATAACTTAATTTGATTCTTTATTGGAAAAATGATTCAAATAATTGTTTTCTATGATTGTAACATCTTGAATTATAAATATTTATTTGTCTCTTTTAATGTAGGCAAAAACGCCTTGATAAAATCAAAGGCCTGTGATACTTTTCTTCATCTATTTGAATTGAAACATGCATATTAAGTTAAGTAAAGCAAGTACATTATTTTTTTGGGTATGAATCACGTATTTACGTATCAAATGTTTAGACGGGAATTTAAGGAGGATAACCTATGAAAACGTTAATTGGCGGAGCTATCGCAGTTCTTCTCGGAGTTGTTGGTCTGGCAGTATGGTTTACCGAATTTTTGATGATTATTACCGGATGTATCCCTGTTGTTCTTCTACTGGGCGGCGGCTTTGCACTCTACCTCGGATTTGACGAGTTGAAAGACTCTTGGAAAAATGACGAAGGCGTTGACGCTTCTGCCGATTAAGACAAGACCCAGCTTGTCGAACGTAAAAAATATTCGACATCAGGAAAAGCGTCTGATAATTTCAGGTTTATTTTGATTTATCAGTCCTTAGTCCATCGATTGAAAGGGCCGTGACAAAAGATCACAGCCCTTTTTTTATGTTGTACCTCTCCTTTGTGTTTGGGCAACAAGTTGCCCGGATGCAAGGCGCAAAAAAAATGCAACCGGAGCAACCTTATGGTTGTGAGGATTGCAGTTTTTTTTACAACGCCGCAGGCGGGTGACTTGTCGTTCAAACACCATAGAGATAAAAGGGTTCTGATGTCTGCTTGAACACATGCAAAGGTGCTTGCCAGGCCTTTTCAAGCTTGCCGGGATCGTTCATCTCTTCAAGGTTTTTCCGCAGCTTCCGGCTTCCTAAGATCAGATCCATGGGCAGACGTTCAAATTCATATTCATAGGGCGGTGCCTTGAATGCAAATTCGTTGGGATGCGCTCTCATGATTTCCTGTAATAAAATCAGGGAATATAAATAGGGTTTATATTTATCTTTGTCTATGATGTGGATGTGAACGCCCTTGCATGTCTGATTCTCCCATTTTCCCGATGTGGGCTGGAAACACAGCGGGCGCAGCACAACACCCTTAAGCCTCTCCCGGGATCGCTGTTTTAATGCATGGACATCCAAAAACGGCGCGCCGAACTGTTCAAAGGGCAGGGTGGTTCCCCGTCCTTCCGACAGGTTGGTGCCTTCAAAGATTACCTGGCCGGGATACACCATGGCTGAAAGGGGCGTGGGCAGGTTGGGAGACGGCGGTATCCAGACCAATCCCGTATCCTGCCAGTACATCCCCCTGGTCCAGCCCTGCATTGGGATCACGGTAAGATCACAATCGATTTTTTGGGTTGTATTGATGTAGGCGGTTATCTCTCCTACGGTCATGCCGTGACGCATGGGGATGGGATAGCGCCCGACAAATGAGGTGCAATCGGCCTCAAGGATATTCCCCTCAACCTGTATGCCCCCCACAGGGTTGGGTCGGTCCAGGATCACAACGGATTTTCCAAGCCTTGCCGCCGTTTCAAGGCAGTACGAGATGGTATATATGAAAGTGTACACACGGGTTCCCACATCCTGGATATCGATGACAAGGGTATCTATGGTATCAAACATCCCGGCTGTGGGAATTCTTGTTTCACTGTATAAACTGAAAACCGGTATATCCAGATCCGGGTCTCTGAAATGACCGGATTCGATCATATTATCTTGCTTCTCCGCAAAAAAACCATGCTGGGGTGAAAACAGCGCGTTAAGCTGTCCCGGGAAAAGCTGCTGTAAAAGGTCTTTTGCATGGACAAACTGACTGTCTATCGAAGCCGGATTGGCCAGAAGACCCAGCCGCCGGTCTTTTAGACATTCAGGCCGATTGTCCCATAGGGTATCCAGTCCGGTTTTGATGCGTGGTCTGTTTTTATTCAATGTGAATCTCCAATACGCTCTGTTTTTGAATTTATCACGAAGGCAACGATATACGGCTTTAGTCCGTACATTCAAATCAACTATCACAGGTATTGACAAAAATTCAAATCCTAACTAATTAATACCTTTTTACTCAACCCCCAAAGCAATGGAGTAGATCTTTCATGTCGTTTTCAGTCAGTGAGTCCGTAAAAGCCATAAAACCCTATGAGGCCGGCAAACCGTTAAGTGAGGTGGAGCGTGAGTACGGGATTACCAATGCGGTAAAACTTGCCTCCAATGAAAACCCTTTTGGGTGTTCACCCAAAGTGGCCGATGCTGTGCTGTCGCAGATGCCGGAGATGAACCGGTATCCCGAACCGGTTCCTTTTACGTTATGTCAGAAACTTGCTGAAAAATACCATGTCGAGATGGAGAATCTGGTCATTGGAAACGGTTCCGATGATATCATTGCATTGCTTGCCCATGGATTTTTAGACCCCGGACAGGAAGCGGTGATGCCGCTGCCTTCCTTTCTCATGTACGAGATTTGTGTAAAGACGGCAAAAGGCGTTCCGGTTATGGTGCCCCTCAAGGATTATTCCACCAACCTTGACGGGCTTGCCAAGGCCGTTACCCCTGAAACAAAACTGGTGTTTGTGACCAATCCGTTTAATCCCACCGGCGCCTGGATTACCAAAGATGAATTTTTGCGGTTTGCCGATCAATTGCCGGACAATGTGTTGATTGTTGTGGATGAAGCATATATCGAATTTGTACGCGACGATTCAGTGTATAACAGTTTGGCTGAACCGATGGCCGATCCAAGAATCGTTACCATAAGAACGTTTTCCAAAGCATACGGCCTTGCCGGGTTCCGCATTGGGTATGGGGTAATGGATAAAGGCGTTGCTGAAATTTTAAACCGGATACGCCAGCCCTTTAATGTGAACTCCCTTGCCCAGGTTGCGGCCCGGGTTGCGTTGGAAGATACAAATTTTTTATCCAAAACCATTTCGGAGACCCACCGGGGCATTGACTTTTTAACCCGCAAATTTACGGATGCCGGTTTTGAGGTTGTGCCCACCCAGGCCAATTTTCTTATGGTGAATGTAAAGACCGGCTCCCGCGATGTTTGTGAGAAAATGCTCGGCAAAGGCGTGGTGGTTCGATCCCTTGCATCCTATGGATATGACACCTTTCTGCGCATCAATGCCGGGACGGATCAGGAAAATCAAGTGTGCGTGGATGCGCTCATCAGTGTGACAGGTAAATAAAATAATGAACAGGCGAATTATTACCATTGACGGGCCGGCCGGTGCAGGCAAGACAACGGTTTCAAAGGCCCTTGCCAGAGAACTTGGCTGCGTTTATGTGGATACCGGTGCTTTGTACCGGGCGGTTGCTTATGAGATCCGGCGCCGGGAGATCAACTGGGAAGACAGTGCCCTGCTTGATCCCTTTCTTGACGGCCTTGACCTTGATTTTGTCATGGCGGGCAAAGAACCCGTGGTGACATCATCGGGCCAAGATATCAGCGCATACATCCGCACCCATGAAATCAGTATGCTGGCGTCGGCCACATCGGCCGTTCCCAATGTGCGAAAGGCGTTGCTGGGCATTCAAAAATCCATTGCCCAAGAGAGGGATGCCGTGTTCGAAGGCCGGGACATGGGTACGGCTGTTTTTCCCAATGCGTTATATAAATTTTTTTTGACTGCGGACGTTAAGGTGCGTGCCCGAAGACGATTTGAGGAGTCAAATGCCTCCGGGATATCATTTGAAAAAATTCTCGAAGATATGGCTAAACGGGATGCCGACGATACCCGGCGTACGGTATCTCCATTGCAACAGGCCCCGGATGCGATCCTTATAGATGCCACCGAATTGGATGTCTCCCAGGTGGTTGAAAAAATGAAAAGTGCCATCAAAGCTATCTAAAAAGTTATGGAATTTCTTGATTTTTCTTTTTTTCATTGGTATAAGGTCCAATTGTACTCGTCTTCTGCCATCTTTTCTTTATGATTCAAGGGCGGGTAACATCATCGATTAGGGGGATTATTATTAATGAACAACAACATTGCTGAAGAAAA
>JAKSBO010000974.1 GCA_022361095.1 Desulfobacterales bacterium
AACAATGGGCATTTGACAACAATATGGTCGAACGTAAAACCCCGAGGAATTATCTCGAAATGGTTGACTATTCTCTCCTAAAAGAGATAGACCCCAAAAGAGTGACCATTATCCGTCCGTAGTCGCTATAACAGGCTGTTATGTGGGAGGGGTATTCCTCTCCAAAATCGTATATATTCGTTTAAATTCAAAAAAAGGTAAGATTCATGAAAAAATTAATTTCCTTATTTCTTTTTGCCGTAATTTCATTTTATCTTCAACCCGCCATGGCGGACTCCCCGCCTTTAACCATTGCGACAGGTTGGGGCGCACTGGACGGACCGGTTGCCATTGCTTATGAAAAAGGGTTCTTCAAGGAAGAGGGACTCAAAATAAGAGTAACTTCCATGACTAAAAGCAGATTGGCATTGCAGGCTTATTTACAGGGAGAGGCTGATTTGACATCAGTCAACAGTCTCAATATTGCCCGGTCGAATTTTGACGCATCTCACCATGTGATTATCGGAACGTTTGCCTATACTGACAACCAGCTGAAACTGCTTGCCCAAAAGAGTGTGGGCATCACAAGGATTTCGGACCTGAAAGGCAAAAAGGTCGCTGTTCATCGAGATGGGTTTGCCCATTTTTACCTTGAAAAATTTCTGTTGCTCAACGGACTGAATTTAGATGATGTCGAAGAGGTTTTCGCCCGTAGAAAAGAGATTCCGGGCATCATTGAACGCGGGCTGGCCCATGCCACAATGAACCATGGAGTACCCATTGCGGAAACAAAAAAAATCCTGGGGGAGGATTATGTAATTTTTCAGAACCCGGCCGTTTACAGGAAGAGCCAGCACCTTCTGGTTCCCCGAAAATGGGTGGCACAGCATCGTGAACAGGCCAAAGGGTTATTGCGGGCCCTTCTCAAAGCTGAAGAATTCATCAAGACCAATACCGAGGAAAGTATTGAGACCCTGGCAAAGGCCAAAAAATATGATGTCAGTGACATGACCCGGACCGTCAGGCATGAAATGAATTACTACCTGAGCCTGAAACAGTCGATTTTTACCGAATTGGAAGGTCTTGAAACATGGACGCTGGACAATAATATTGTCCAGCGTAAAACCCCAAGGAATTATCTCGAAATGGTTGACTATTCTCTTCTAAAAGAGATAGACCCCAAAAGGGTGACCATTATCCGTCCGTAGTCGCTTTAACAAGATGTTATGTGGGAGGGCTGTTCCTCCCCAAAAACGTATATATTCATTTAAATTCAAAAAAGGTAAAGATTCATGAAAATATCAATTTCCGTATTTCTTATTGCCGTTGTTTCATTTTTTTCCCAACCCGCCATGGCGGACTCCTCCCTTTTTACCATTTCAACTGGTGCGGACCCAATGGGCGGAACGGTTATTATTGCCCAGGAAAAAGAATATTTCAAAGAACATGGAATCAAAACAATAATAAAATCCATGGAAATGGGTAAAGTCGCATTCCAAGCGTATGAGCAGGGAGAATTCGATGCAACAATAATCGGCAGCCTTCATATTGTACGGTCGAATTTTAATGCATCTCACCATGTGATTATCGGGACGCTTTGCTATACCGACAACCAACAGAAACTACTCGCAAGAAAAAGTGCCGGCATCACCAGGGTTTCGGACCTGAAGGGCAAGAAGATCGCCGTGCCCGAAGCAGGGTTCGCCCATTTTTTTCTTGAGAAATTTCTGTTGTTCAACGGATTAAACTTAGATGATGTTAAAGAAGTTTTTGCGCGTAAAAAAGAGATTCCGGGTATTATTGAACGAGGGCTTGCCGATGCCACAATGCAGCATGGTATACCCATTACGGAAACAAAAAAGATCCTGGGGGAGGATTATGTGATTTTTCAAAATCCGCTCATTCATAGGAAGGCCAAGCACCTCCTGGTTTCCCGGAAATGGTTAACCCAGCACCGTGAACAGGCCAAAGGGGTGTTGCGGGCTGTTCTCAAAGGTGAAGAATTCATCAAGGCCCATACCGATGAAGGTATTGAGATCCTGGCAAAGGCCAAAAAATATGATGTCAGGGACATGGCCCATACTGTTCGGCATGAAATGGATTATTACCTGAGTCTGAAACAGTCGATGTTTACAGAACTGGAAGGTATTGAACAATGGGCACTGGACAATAATATTGTCGAACGTAAAACCCCGAGGAATTATCTTGAGATGGTTGATTATTCTCTTCTGGAAGAGATAGATCCCAAAAGAGTGACCATTATCCGTCCGTAGTCGCTTTAACAGGATGTTATGTGGGAGGGTTGTTCCTCCCCAAAAACG
>JAKSBO010000558.1 GCA_022361095.1 Desulfobacterales bacterium
AAAAAGCAACAACTGCCTTTAACATATTTAATATTTCTTGACAAAACGCATCTTACTATCCTAAAAGCATGAGTGGCGTACTTGCTGCTCAAATAATCGCACTACCGGAGATAAAGATTTAAATCCTCGGTTTGATCGGAATGAAAGCATGTTTTAACGCTTTTATATAATTCCGTTTGACGGGGGCAATTAATCATAACCATAAACGAAGAGAGGTAAAATGAGCGCTTTAAGTTTGACACATAAGATCCTCAAGGATCACCTGGTTGAGCCTGCTGACCTGCCGGCACCCGGGGAATTGATCAAAATCAAGATCGATGAAGCTTTCACCCAGGATGCCACCGGTACCATGTGTATGCTTCAACTGGAAGCCATGGGCGTTGATAAGGTAAAGCCCCTTTCTGTAAACTTTGTTGATCACAGTATGCTTCAATCCGGTTTCAGAAACCCGGATGATCATCAATACCTGAGAACTGTTGCCGCAAAACTCGGCATCATCTTTTCACCCCCCGGCACAGGTATCTGCCATTTCACCAACATGGAAAACTTCGTTAAACCTGGTATGACAGGTGTTGGCGCTGACAGCCATACCGTAAACGCCGGTGGTTGCAGTGCGATCTTCATGGGTGCAGGCGGATATGACGTTGCCCTGGCAATGGCTACCGGCATGTACACCATGCCCATGCCCAAGGTGACCAAGGTTTACCTGACCGGCCAGCTGGCCAAAAACTGCCAGGCCATGGACGTTATCTTAAAGATGCTTGAAATTGTCTCCGTAAAAGGCGGCAAGGGCATTATCTTTGAATATTGTGGTCCCGGCGTTGATACCCTGTCCCTGACAGAACGTGCCACCATCACCAACATGGGCGCTGAAATGGGTGCCACCACCTCTATCTTCCCAAGTGATGAAAACACCAAGGCCTTCCTGGAAAGCCGCGGCCGCGGCGGTGATTACACCGAAATGTCCGCTGACGAAGGCGCTTCCTATGACGCTGAAATCAACATCAACCTGTCTGAAATTGAACCGCTGATCGCCATCTATCCTTCCCCGGGTAATGTTGAAAAAGTTAAAGATCATGCCGGAACCACAATTCATCAGGTGTGCATCGGTTCCTGTACCAACAGCTCCTTTGAAAACATCGCGACTTTCGCAGAGACCCTTAAAGGCAAACGTGTTAAAGTTGACACCATGCTCTATCCGGGTTCCAGATCCGTTGCCATGCAGCTGGCTGATGCCGGTTACATCAAAATGATGTTCGAATCAGGCGTCAGAATCATGGAAAATGGTTGCGGCGCGTGTATCGGCCAGGGCGGCTCCCCCCCAAGCGAAGGCATCACCCTGAGAACCTTCAACCGTAACTTCCCGAAACGTTCCGGTACCGACGATGCTCAATGTCATCTGATCAGTCCGCTTGTTGCGGCTGCCAGTGCTCTGACCGGTGTTATCACCGTTCCCGAGGAAAAAGACATTGCCATCAACGTAATTCCGCCGGTTATCGACACCGGCTCCTTCATCATGCCGGATCAAGCCGACAAATCCGAAGGCGTTGTCCGCGGTCCCAACATCATGGCTCTGCCTGAGTTCTCACCGCTGCCGGACGTTGTAAAAGGCGAAGTTCTGCTGAAACTTGGCGACAACATCAGTACTGACGACATCCAGCCTGCCGGTGTATTCCTGCCCCTGCGCTCCAATGTTAAAGAGTATGCCATGCAGGCAACTTACAACCAGGTTGACAGCACCTTTGCCGAACGCGCTGTAGCTCACAGAGACGCAGGCGGAGAAGGCATCATTGTCGGCGCTGAAAACTACGGTCAGGGAAGTTCCCGTGAACATGCCGCACTTTGCCCAAGATGGCTTGGCATCCGCGCGGTTATCGTGAAATCCTTTGCCCGTATCCATGTGGCCAACCTGGTTAACTTCGGTATCGTTCCCATGACATTTAAGAACCCGGCTGACTACGACAAGATCACCCAGGGCGACACGGTGTCCTTTGATGCCACAGACCTGGCCGGCGATCTGTTCCTTGAAGTCAACGGCGAAAAACTGCCGCTGGAACGTGCTTTTGACACAGACGTGATCCCCACTCTGCAATTGGGTGGTGCCCTGTCTCAGTTCAAAGCAACCTTCAAAGGCTAATTGCTGTATAGTTAAAGCACATCCCGCCGGGGGAACACTGCGTTCCTCCGGCATGCATAATAAAAGGAGGATAATCGACGTGGTCGGCTATCCTCCTTTTTTATATGTACTCTCTGTAAACCACAGAGTTGTTTCAATATTCGTTGTGGGCCGAACCACGGAAATCACAGAAGACAAATTTCTGTGCCTTCTGTGATTTCCGTGGTCAAGCAGAAAAAAACCTGAGATCACCAGAACACGGAGATCAGCATCCGTGTCCCCACCACGTAAAGCAGCACGGCAAAAACACGCTTAAGTTTATCCACAGGCAGGCTGTGGGCAAGCTTAACCCCAATGGGTGCCGTGAGCACCGAGGCGGCAACAATGCCTGCCAGGGCACCGAGATTGACAAATCCCAGGGAGTGGGGCGGCAGGTTAGGGGCCCCAAGCCCGTTGATCACATATCCTAAAAACCCGGCTGCAGCAATGGGAAACCCGATACCTGCGGAAGTGCCGATGGCTTTGTGGATTTTGGTATTACACCAGGTCAGAAACGGTACGGACAAGGTGCCGCCGCCAATGCCCACAAGACTTGAAAATATGCCGATGATACTGCCTGCCGCAAAGATGCCTGGTGTGCCGGGAATGTCCCGGGTGGGTTTGGGTTTTATCCCCATGAGCATCTGGGTGGCCACATAACATAAAAAAATGCCGAAAAAACATTTAAGAAAATTGGTGGAGAGCATGGAGGCAATCCAGGTGCCTGTAAATGTTCCCACCAGGATGCCCGGCGTGATCCTGAATACAACAGGCCATACCACAGCGCCGCGTTTATGATGGGAGCGCATGCTGGAGACCGACGTAAATAAAATACTGGCCAAAGATGTGCCCAAAGCCATATGAACAATGACTTCATGGGCCACATGCTGATGCGTAAACACCGAAGCAAGCATAGGGACGATTATAAGGCCCCCACCAATACCTAAAAGTCCCGCCAGAACGCCGGCCACGCCGCCAACAGCCAGATACAGCGCAATATAAATCATCTGTTCAGTCCTTTATCCGTAATCAGTTAAACAAAAAAGATCAATATATAAAATCAAGGTAAAAAAGCAATGAATAGTTAGGAAGGACTCCCTTTCTCAAACCCATACCATGCCGCACCATGCAACGCGGCCCGGGGGTCAAGAATCACATGGACGGGCATAGTTGCACACAATGAACCAAAACGCCCTTTGTCAGTGATGCGGCTAAAAAAATCGGGCAGGGCCAGCCTTTGGAGGATCCGGGGCGGTATGCCACCACCCAGATAGATACCGCCTGTGGGCAACAGTGTCACGGCCATATTTCCCGTGACCGTGCCAAGGACGCGGACGAACACGTCCAGTGTGGCTTCGCAGATATCAGCCTTGTGTTCAAGGGCAGTTTCCACAATCACCGGTGTTTTGTCCGCTGCCGCGTTCAGCTTTTCCCCTAGCCAGGCAGGTTCCGTGAAAATTTTATTTTCCAGAAAATAGTCATAGATATTGGGCAACTGGCCTCCGGAGCATACCCGTTCAAAACTGACGTGGCCATACCGGCGGCTTAAAAATTCCAAAAGTTGGATCTCCTGGTGATCCCGGGGGGAAAAGGCTGTATGCCCCCCTTCGCCGGCAAAGGCCCGGTACCGGTTGCCGGTCCAGACCAAAAAGGCGGTGCCCAACCCCGTACCCGGTGCAATAACGGCCCTGTTTCCTCTGGGATCAGGCGCTCCCGGGTTCAAAGTAAAAAGGGCGTCTTTGTCCAAATGGGGTACGGACACGGCAATGGCTTTTAAATCATTAATCAAAAAGACCTTGGGAATGCCGCAGAGCTGTGTAATTTTACCGGCATCGATTTCCCAGGGCAGGTTGGTGATTTGCGACTGTCCACCTTTTACCGGCCCTGCCACCCCGAAACAGGCCGCCTGGGGGGTGAAGCCGGTCTGGTCCAGAAATTCTTGAACAATGGCTTCAAAAGATTGATAATCGGCACTTTTAAAGCGGGCTTCGTGCACCGGATCTGCCGGCACCTTTGTCCTGTCGGCATAAACCGCAAGCACCGTTTTTGTACCGCCGATATCTCCTGCAAGCATCATGGATTTTACACCTGTAAAATAAAAGGTTATGACTCTGTTTGGTTAGATAAACAACAGTCTTTTAAATATAGGCTTTTTTCAACAATTTTAGGAGTGTTAACAAGGAAAAAAGATATGAATGATTTTGCCAAAGCCCATTACACATGCCCGGCGCTTGGATCAAAAATTCGTCAGGGACTTGAAAGGGCAGGAAAAAATCCGGAACAGATCACACTGCGGGACCTTGCCCCGGTTGATCAGCTTCATACGGGTGCAGCCCCAGCCACCATCGAATTGGTGGAACAAGCCGGCCTGGAAAAAGGCATGGCCATTTTAGATGCAGGCTGCGGTATTGGCGGTACATCCCGGCTTCTGGCACAAAATTTCGGACTTGTTGTCCATGGTATTGACCTGTCCAAAGATTTCATTGAAACCGCACAGATGTTAAACCGGTGGTGCGGCCTTGAAGCGGACGGCACCATAAACCTCAAAAAAGGCTCCCTGCTGGCGCTACCTTATCCGGACAGTTTTTTTGACGCCGTGATCTGCCAGCACGTACTGCTCAACATCCAAGACAAACCCAAAGCCTTTGCCGAATTTTCAAGGGTACTGGCCCCCCGGGGTAAACTGATCCTGCACGAGATTGTGGATGGCCCCGGGCCTGATCCCCTTTATCCTGTACCCTGGGCCGGAAATGCATCCGCCTCCATGCTCTGTTCCCGGAAAAATCTTGGGGAATATGCCCAAAAGTCAGGCTTTGAACTTGTTTTCAGTAAAGATAACACCACAAATGCAGCACGTTGGTGGGAAAAGGTCAATGCCGTTAAAAAGGCAAAAGGAACAGGCCCATTGAACCCAGGCCTGGTTTTTGGAGACAATGCAGAAAGCTTTGGCCCAAACATGGAACATAATTTCAAAGAGAAAGCTGTGCTGTGCATGGAAGAGATCTGGATAAAATCCAAATTTTAATCTTTATGACCTTGCTGCAATTCCTCATTGACGCCAAGCATCATAATCTATATTTGTTAACTACAAACACACGCCTGACGTCTCGGAAAAACAACGGCATACCCGGAAGTAAAGGCACATTCGCAACAAACGGAGCAACCCATGGACACCTATTATATTGACGGCAAATTCGTATCCGAAGACGAGGCCGCACTGTCTGTAAAAGACATCACCGTATTAAGGGGATTTGGCGTATTTGACTTTCTGATCACCTATAACAAACGGCCCTTTCGACTCGAAAAACATGTGGAGCGCCTGGAAAATTCCGCCCGCCATATTGGACTCGAACTGAATCATTCCAACACAGAGATCTGTGACATTGTGATGCAGACCATAGAAAAAAACCCGCACCACAAAGAGGAGAATATCCGTATCGTCTACACCGGCGGTATCAGCTCAGACGGTGTAACCCCCCAGGGAAACGGCATCCTCATGGTCATGGCCACGTCCAAGCATGAACTGCCGGACTGGTGGTACACCAGGGGCACCAAAATCATCACCGTGGATATGGAAAGATTTATCCCCGAAGCCAAAAGCAGCAACTATCTGTCTGCCGTATTTGCCCAGCAAAAGGCCCGCAGCCAGGGCGCTGTTGAAGCCATCTACAAAAACAAGGACAACCGCCTGCTCGAAGGCACCACCACCAATCTTTTTGCCTTCAAAGACAATACCCTGATCACCCCGCCCGTTGACATTCTGCCCGGCGTAACCCGGGGGGCGGTGCTGGAACTATTAGAAAAAAAATATGACATTGTCCTGGATTTTATTCCCCAGGCAGACATAGCCGACATGGATGAGGTGTTTATCACGGCATCCAACAAAGAGATCGTACCCGTCATCCAGGTGGACGACACGGTCATAGCCGACGGCAAACCCGGAGAAAAAACAGGTGCCCTGATGGCGGACTGGAAAGCATACACAACCGCATATGGCCTTGGAGAGGCAGACTGATGAATCCTTCCAATGCACAACCGTTCCTTGAGCCCCAAAGCCGGGTGCAGGTGGATCTCTCCGCCTTTGGGCAGAATGTACGAACACTGAAAGGGCTGATTCCAGCCGACACCCGGTTCTGCGCCGTGGTCAAAGCCAATGCTTACGGGCACGGCGGAATCCAATGCGCAAAAACCGTCCTGGAAAACGGTAGCCATTTTCTCGCCGTGGCCCGGATCTCGGAAGCCGCTGCCATGAGAGAAGCCGGTATCACCGCGCCCATTCTTCTTCTGGGCGAGTCCCTGCCGGAACAGGTCTCCTTTCTCGCGGCCCACGGCATCCGGGCAAGCGTGGCGGATATCCAGGCTGCAAAAGCCTTGTCTGCCGAGGCCCACGCCTTAAATACCACCTTAAAAATTCATATCAAGCTGGATACGGGCATGGGCCGTCTGGGATTTCTTCATCCCGGCGCGGTTACCCAAAAATCCGGGGATTCGGCAGGCATTGTTCAGGCCGGGGGCATTGCAGGCTTAAAAGGCCTTGAGGTGGAAGGCGCCTACACCCATTTTGCCAAGGCGGACGCCATTGACAAAACCCATGCCAAGGGCCAGTTGGCCCGGTTCAATGAAATGGTTGCCATGCTTGCGGATATGGGAATCCGTCCGCAAATCCGCCACGCCGCCAATTCTGCGGCGGTTCTTGAGCTGCCGGAAGCCCATTTTGACATGGTGCGCCCCGGCGTTGCCATGTACGGAATGGCCCCCTCTGATGAGGTGGACATCACACGCCATAAGCTTGCGCCCATCATGTCCATCACGGCAAAAATCATTTATGTCAAGGCCGTGCCTGGAAATTTCACCGTCTCTTACGGTTGCACCCATGTCACAAAAGCCCCCACGGTGATTGCCACGGTGCCCATCGGGTATGCAGACGGGTACAGCCGGCTTTTGTCCAACCGGGGGCAGATGCTGGTCAAAGGCAAAAAGGCCCCGGTTACAGGCCGGGTCACCATGGATTTCACCATGATTGATGTCGGGCACATTCCAGGGGTTAAACCCGGAGACGATGTCACCATCCTTGGAGCCCAGGGAGAGGAACGGATCACGGCCGAGAGCATTGCCGGTCTCACCGGAACCATAAATTACGAGGTCACCACGGGCCTGACCGGGCGGATGCCTGTGTCGCACGTGTAAATCCAAGGAGGCCCATGCCGGACAACCCCTTTTTTAATTTTCAAACCGGTTCCTGGTCCCGGGGTCCCGGGCCAACAGATGCCGCCACCCTGATCATTGCCGGGGACTGGGCCCCCATCCGGGCCTTTGCCCCGCTGATTGAATCCGATCCCAGGGCCATTTACGGCGATGTTCTGCCTCTGCTGCAAGACGCAGATCTCACCGTTGTGAACCTGGAAGCCCCGTTAAGCGATACCGGCAGAGAAGCGTGTAAAAGCGGGGCTGTTTTCAAGGGCAGGCGCTGCCATGTAAAGGGGCTGACTGCCGTGCCTTTTTCCGCCGTCACCCTGGGAAACAACCATATGTTTGATTTTGGCGCCGAGGCGTTCGCGCAGACCGCCGGGGTCTTGGACCGCAACAACATCGCCCGCACAGGTGCCGGTATGACCAAAGACGAAGCTGAAGCGCCCCTGATTATGGAAGCCAAAGGGGTTTGCCTTGCCATCGTCAACATCAGCGAAGGTGAAGACCTGAGCGCCGCCGGACCCGGACCCGGCGTAGCCGGATGGAACATTGAAGAGGCCTGCCTGCGTATCAAAACACTGAAAAAAGATACTGACCAAAGGCTTCATGCCGTAATCGCCGTGGTCCACTGCGGCCTGGAATACATCCCCTTTGCACCGGAATACGTCACAAACGCCTTCAGGAAACTGGCAGATGCCGGTGCCGATGCCGTGATAGGGCACCACCCCCATGTGCCCCAGGGGCTTTTTTTCCATGGGAACACCCCCATATGCTGCAGCCTGGGAAATTTTGTTTTTTACCAGCCCACCACTTTTTTCTGGCGGAAAACAGGCTATATGGTGCGCCTGCATATCAGCAAAAAAGGCGTTGCCGGATTGGACATTGAGCCCTACCGGATCCATGACCGGGGCGTGCAGATGCTTGCAGGGCCAGACCGGGATTATTTTTTCAAACGGTTCAGGCAGATCAGCGCGCCTTTGTCTACACCCGAAGGAAGCAGACAGGCCTGGCAGGGGTTTTTAGACTATTACGGGATCGCCGGATTTAAAAATGAAGTCAACATGATTTTAGACAAACTGGATGAGACCCCGGGCAAGGCCGCAGCCATGTTCAGAAACCGGTTAACCACAGCCCAGCACTTTCACCACTGGAAAGACCTGCTCACCCGCGTGGTGGAAGATCAGATGGGGCAAAGCCCGGTTTGGGCCCAGGACCTGGCCCGGGAATGGCTCACAAGGCAAATTAAAAATGACCAATAAAAAACAGATCACCCTGGTTATCACCGACTCGGGACTCGGCGGACTTTCCGTGTGTGCAGGCATGGCAGCAAAATTTGCCGAAGATGCACGGTACGAGTGCGTTCGGCTGGTTTACTTCAATGCCTGGCCCGAACAGGACAGGGGGTACAGGCACTATCCGAATCCTGCGGCCCGGGCCAAGGTGTTTGACAATGCCCTGGGGGCCATGGCCGAATACAACCCTGATCACATTTTTATTGCCTGCAATACCCTGTCCGTGATCTATCCGTTTACCCGGTTTGCAAAAGAGACGACCATTCCCGTTACCGGCATCGTGGAGCACGGGGTTCAGATGATCTATGACAAGCTGATTCGGGATGCTTCAGCCTGTGCCGTAATTTTTGCCACCCCGATCACGATCCAAGAAAACAGCCATAAAAAGTCGTTGGTTGAACTGGGGGTTGCCCCGGAGCGCATCATCACCCAGGGATACTTAGGCCTTGCAGGTAAAATTGAGCGGGCCCCGTTCAGCGGCGAGGTCAAAACCTTGATTGATGAATTTGCCGCCCGGGCAGCCCGAAATCTGGAAAGTGGAAGTTCCACGGTGTATGCCGGGCTGTGCTGCACCCATTTTGGCTATTGTAAACATATTTTTAAAGATGCGTTGACCGGCCATTCCGGCAGAGACGTAGAAATTTTAAATCCCAACGAAGCCATGACCGATCAGGCCTGCCAAGGCATTATCGCCGGCGGCTCACCCCGGATATCCATAGATATTGTATCCAGGGTCTCATGGGAACCCGCCGGAATTGAGGCCTATGACCGTCTGCTGTACAAGGTTTCACCGGATGTGGTCAACGCCCTGAAAAACTACCGGCTGGACAGAGAGTTGTTCAGCGTAGAATGACAATAAGGTAAAAACATGCATCGTATTTTATTGATTACCGGTCCCGGCGGCGATGCCCAGGGCTGGGGTAATATGGATGTCACCCGGGCGCTTGCAAAGGCCATCAACAGGTCAGGCAAATCTGCTGACATCGCATTCGTATCAAACATGGACGAATTAATCCGGGAGCTGGAGACCCGCAGGTTCGACCTTGTCTGGAGTGCCCTGTACCATGTAACGGAAAACGAAGCCACCATCGGGATGGCGGATAACGGTGAAGACTGGGTGGCCGATATCCTGGACAAACGCCGGATTCCCTATATCGGTCCCAATGCGGCCGGTATGAAGGCGCTGATTCACAAAACGACGACTCACAACATCCTGGACAGGGCAGGCGCCCCCGTGCCATACCATTACCAGGTAGAAGAGGGCCGCCCCCTGCCCCGGATCATGTTCCCGGCCTTTGTCAAACCCAGTTACGAAAGCCGGTCCGTGGGAATCAGCGATAACAGCGTCGTAAACACAGTGGACGCACTGGAAGCCCAGGTGCGTTTTATCCATAAAAACTATGATCAGCCCGCCCTGGTGGAAGAGTACCTGCCGGGTCAGGAATATACGGTGCTGATGCTGGGTAACGGTGGGTACCAAAAATTCTTGCCCGGTATGGTCTCGGTGGATTCCAAACTGATCGGCAGATACCCCATCTTAAAGGCGGATCTTCGGGGTGTGGGTGCGACTAAAATCCAGCCGGCCGGAAACGTGTCGGCTAAACTCATAGAGGCAACGGCCAAGGCCATGAAAGCATTAAACTGCCTGGACCATGTCCGGGCCGACATGCGCCTGGACAGCCAAGGAAATGTAAAAATCATTGAGGTAAACGGTATCCCGGGCCTTAAACCGCTTAAAAGCTGGGGGCCCCAACTTTACACCCTGCACCATGCATCGAAAAAAGGAGAAATGGAAGATTACCGCCGCCTGATCGATCATATCGTCAACTCGGCCCTGGCCCGTTACGGTATCACCTGATCGCTAAACAGGCGGTAAGTGGCAATAACGTACTGGGTTACTTTTATATTTTGTTATGAACCGGGTCTGGGGATGATAGGCCAAGCCGGCCATGGCCGTTATTCAAAAGGTTCATACATACAAATCTTTGATTTTGGAATCAGCAGAAATTTCTTTAATCCGCCTGTGATAGCCCCTTTATTTTTTTTGGCTTGGAATAATTTGATATAACTAGTGTCATGATTTTCAATGTAATCAGAAAATCTTTTATAATTTATCATATTTATATTACCGACAAGTTCTTCTCCATTATCAAGGGTTATAATCACCTCAATAACACAACCCATTTCATTGCCGTTTTCCATTTTCGTGCTCCCAGTCTGCGCACCACCTCGGTCAGTGGAATCTAAGTTTTTATTTCAGTTTCTCACCTGTCAACCGTACATGTAATATTTTATATAAAAGAACCAATAAGTTACTCAGATCTTTCAAACTTTGTTGTGGGCTGTGCCTGGCAGCTGATATATCAGGTCAGCCTGTGGCTGTTATATGGGCTAAATAAATGATTTCAAAGAATTATCAAAGGCATTCTTCATCATATCCGCAATGGTCCGGTCAACAGCCTGGGCTGCCATTTCAAGCAGATCGGAAAAGGAGGGGTTGGATTCATCCGCCTGGCTCTCATCTGCCAAGGCTTCCTCCTCATCGTCCTGGGCATCACTTGCGTCATTGGCTTTTTGGGCTTCGATATAATGATCAAACAGGCTGCTTAAGGGTTCACGGGCCCGGGCCAGGGACTCTTCCTGCTGCTTTTCCAGAAGATTTGACAACTGATCCATCAAAGGAACTTCCAGATTGCCGGCTGCACTTACAGCCCCAAGATCATCGGTGTCGCTAACCGCACCATCGGAATCCTCAAGATACGCTGCAGCCAGGTCCTGTCCCAGGGCCCCTGTGGCGGCGGACGTCTCATTGCTGTACATGGCGTATCCGGACTTCACTGTAATGTCGGCTTCATAAGAAGATATTGAGTCATAATGTCCCATGCGCATGGCTTGGGAAACAGCCGCCTGCAGATCCCCCTCCATCATTTCGCCGATAATGTTGTCCACACCGGTTATAATGGATTCAATATCCTTAAGCTCCTCTTCGCTCAAGTCCCCTTCCACTGTAAATGAAAAGGTTTCTCCGGTAGTCAAGGTAATCTCCCGGACATTATAGGAGGCTGCGGCGATGCCGTTTTCATTGCTGACCACGCCCCGGCTGCTGTATTCATAGGCTTCAAGATCGGAATACTGGCTGGTGGAGAGGGAAACCACATCCCCTTCCCGGGTCTGGATGGTCAATCCCGCATCAAGGCTTGAATAAGAAGCAACAGAAAGTTCGCTCGAACTTAACGCGGCATTGGTGTTTGACTGTGCGGCCCGGTTATGCAGACCGTAGGCGTTGCCATTGGGGTTGGCTTGCGACACGCTGTTCATCATCACTCTCCCGATTTAACGGTTTTTTCAAATTTTTCTTTTCCTGATTAAACGTATCGGCCTAAATCGTAAAAACCTAAATTTTTTATGGATAATTGTTGAAACAGCCACACAAAATCAACCGTTAAGAGAGAGGTTAATATGGTAAACCCCGCCGTCGAGATGTGATTTTAACGGCAGGCCTGATTTTTCAAACACCTTGATCATGGGCTGGTTGTCGGGCAGAACCTCGGCATAAAGCTCCTCAAGCATGCGTTTTTTCCCCTCCTCGACCAACAGCTTCATCAAATAA
>JAKSBO010000536.1 GCA_022361095.1 Desulfobacterales bacterium
GAATTTGTTCAAATTCAAGGCGGAAACAATTTTTAACCGGAGGAATATACAATATATTTTGAGGATTAAAAATTTTTTCCAACGCCGAAGTTGGGCAAATTGACAAAAACTGGATCATCGAGTGAAAGATCCGCAACGCGAATTTTGTATGATTTCATAAATAAAAAGGAACGGTTTCGTGAAAGGTTACGTTCAGGTTTACACCGGTAATGGTAAGGGGAAAACAACCGCAAGCCTTGGCCTTGCAATCAGAGCGGCAGGGGCCGGACTTAAAGTGTTTATCGGTCAGTTTATGAAACAAGGTGAGTATTCCGAAATTAAAGCGCTTAAGAAATTTGATAATATTGTTGTTGAACAATATGGTGCCGGAAAATTTGTCAGGGGAAAACCATCCGATGAAGAGATCGCTAAATGCCGGCAAGGCTATGAACAGTTATGCCGTATTATTGAAGCAGGTGAATATGATCTTGTTATCGCCGAGGAGGCAAATATAGCCTGTTATTGCAGCTTACTTTCAGAAAAAGAGCTGTTGCATTTGATTGATATAAAACCTGGTCATATGGAGCTTGTAATCACCGGGCGCAATGCCCCTGCGTCTATTGTTGATAAAGCAGATCTTGTAACCGAAATGACGGAAGTCAAGCACTATTACCGGCAAGGTGTTGGATCCAGGGTGGGAATTGAAAAGTGAAATAAACAAAATAAAAACGAAGCCTGCCGAAAACATTCCGACATTGCCGGACCTTGCACTCAAGTACGGAACAATCTCTAAAGATCAGCATGATTATCTGATAAAGCTTTTTACCTTTAAAAAAGAGCGGGTTGACTATGAGGCATTGCTGCGTGATGAAGGAATGGCAACGCCGTATCAACTCGGCCTGCTGAAGTTGATCCAAGAGTACCAGATAATTCGAAAAAGCGGAGAGGAATTTGGTAAAATTGCCATTGGCAAAGGCCTTGCCACCGATGTCGATATCAATCAGGCATTGGAAATGCAGAAAAAGGAATTTAAAAGGTCACGACAGAAAAAACTGATTGGTGATATTCTTGTTGAAACACGTATTTTAACAATAAAACAAAAAGATTTAATCCTTAAAGAGCAGGCATTATTTACTAAGCGAGACTCTGGTTTACCACGTGAATCAGGCAAACCCTCTAAAATTGCGGAAGAGGGCGGTGGGCAAAATACAGTAAAACAATTTGAAATAAGCATCATAGTCAGTTCGGATAGTATGACTGCCTGGCTGGAGAGAAGCCCGTCCAATGAGGTTGCAGTCACGTTAGCGCAGATAAAACATGCTGTTATGGTCGATGGTATTGTAAATGGC
>JAKSBO010000548.1 GCA_022361095.1 Desulfobacterales bacterium
AGGACAGCCAATGGATTTATCAATGGATTAGGGCTGAGCCTCCCCATGAAAGCTATTTTAGAACCGTTGTTACCGATAATGAACACTCATTTCTGGATATCTACAATGACGACAAGATGAAAGAGCAATTTCTCAAGGGCGGACTAACCAGTCTGACGATGTTTCCTACGGACCAGATCCTCATGGGACGCATCCTTGGGTATAAAAACGGCTGTATCATGCATTCCCTGGGCGTAAGCTTGGATAAGCGGGGTCTTTTGTTCGTCGGGCACTCGGATGCCGGGAAATCCACCATGGCCGGTATCATGAAGCAAGGTGCAGATATCCTTTGCGACGATCGCAATATCGTACGAAAAAGCGATAATAACTATTTTGTTTCCGGTACCTGGAGTCATGGAGACGTTCCTGATGTCTCTCCGGAAACCGTCCCCTTAAAAGGGATTTTTTTCCTTGAAAAAGCCAATATCAACCGGGTGATCCCTGTTACAGATAAACGTCATGCATTTGAAAGGCTGTTGGCCTGCATGATCCGGCCGCTTGAAACCCGTGACTGGTGGGAAAACGCACTTGATTTCCTGTCCGGCCTTTGCCGTCAGGTTCCCTGTTGGAACCTGCAGTTTGATAAAACAGGACAGGCCTACAATCTGATGAAAGGAATGTAAGTTCAATGGATACTGATACAGTTTATGCCCCGTCAGACAAAATTATTTCCAGGGATATCATGGGCGAAATCGTCATAGTCCCCATTGAATCGGGTGTTGCCGACTTTAGTGATGCGATGTTTTCCTTTAATGAAACCGGCGCTGTTGCCTGGAAATGTATAGAGCAAAAAAAAACAATAGGTCAGATCTGTACGGCCATTGCCGAGGAGTATGACTCCGGTATGGCGCAGATAGAACGCGGCGTTAAAAAACTTGTTACGGAACTGCTCGAAAAGGGGCTTATTGTTGAGTGGACATCCTGAACCCCACAGGCGAACAGTTTTATGTCATGATGACGACATTTTTCAGCAAGCCCGGCCAATCCCGGCTCAAAATCCAGTGCCCGGGTTCCAGTATGTCCCCGTTCATTCGCCATGACAGCTTTTTAACCCTGGCAGTTCTTCAACCGTCCCACGTCTTGGAACCAGGCGATATCGTCCTTGCGGCCATGCACAAATACCGGAAAATGGTTGTTCACCGGATTGTTG
>JAKSBO010000526.1 GCA_022361095.1 Desulfobacterales bacterium
ACCGATGCCAGGCAATAGGCCACAAGCGTCATGGCAATGGTGTTCAACAGATTTTTGTATCGAGACAAACCGCCATAAAACAGGGCCAGGCCTGCAGGCGTCATCATCATAACAAGGGCCGTCGACATGATTACCCATGCAGTATCACCGGTGTCAATGGCGCCTTCTCCGGCCAGGGCCGGACATACATTTAACAAGATCAAGCCAACGGCAAATACAAAGTGTCTTAACATCATTTTTTCCTCTTCTCGGGTTAAAGCGGTTAACGTGCAAAAAAATATTTTTTACAGTGCATATTAATTCACAATTTTGTTTCTGGAATTTAGCAAATGTTATACCAGAGCCGTTCCAATGACCGCTTAAAGAAATCTAACAAATTGAAATTACAAGAGAAAAAACAGCACACTCTGCCGCAAAAATAAACACCAATAAAACAGAACGTTTTTTAATATACAAATTTGTCAAGTTATAAATCAAAACAGAATACAAAATTGTTATTTTATACTAGTGCACCCCAAACATCGCTATACCCACCGGGCTTCAAACCAAATACAGGGATATATTTATATCATAGAAAAAACGGATTGAAACAGAAAAGACAAAATTGTTACTTTGCATCAAAGACGGCACACCTGAACAACGGTTAATGTAATTGCCCCCCATTCATTTTCCACCTGGCCGTAAAGTAAATACGGATACCCATGATCAAGGAGATGGGAAAATCTAGTGTATACCCTGGGAAACAAGACGGTCTCCACCAGCCCGGTATCATCTTCAAAGGTAAGAAATTTCATGGGGTCACCCTGCTTAGTCCTCACAAGCTTGCCTGTAATCAGCCAACCTGCAAAGCAAACTTTCCGGCCTGCCCTACCGGGCAGATCCACAGCCTTAACCGCATTAAGATTCCCGAATTTTTCCCTTATCAGCGTCATAGGGTGACAGGCCGGTAAAAAGCCCAGCACGGCAAATTCCCGGCGCAGCCGTTGAAGGGGAGAACCAGGAGGCAAATCCGGAATTTCATGCCTGTCGGGTCCAAACAGCGCCATCTGGTCCGCCACGGACCTTTGACCTGCCTGCCAGACACAATACGCCCAGGCTAAAGCCGCACGGCTTGCCCCGGGCACAAAACCGTCAAGACAGCCGCTGTCTGTGAGCGCCCGGGCTTCATCCTCCCTGGGGGAGATGCGGTTAAAAAAATCAAAGCAGTCTGAAAACATCCCTTTGTCCCGTTCCATAACGATTCTGTTCATGGTTGCCCGGCCCAAGGTTTTGATGGCCATCAGCCCGACCCGCATCTCTTTTTTAAATCCGGTCCAGCACACCCGGCTGTGCCGGACATCCGGCCCCAGAATCGTTATCCCCATACGCCGGGCTTCGGACACATAGGCAAAGGTGGAGTAAAAGCCGCCCTGGTTAGATATTACGGCCGCCATGAACTGCGCCGGATAATGGGTTTTAAGATACGCTGCCTGGAATGAAACCCGGGCATAGGAGGCAGAATGGGGCTTGCAAAAGGAGTAGCCTGAAAACGAAAGGATCATATGCCATATCCGCTCCACAACCTCCAAAGAGACGCCTCTGCTGCGGGCGCCGTCAAAAAATTCAGCCCGGAAAATTTCAAGTTTCTTATGTCTCTCCCTCTTGGACATGACCTTGCGCAGTTCATCCGCCCTGGCATGGGAAAAACCGGCCAGCCGAACTGCAGCCTGTGACACATCCTCCTGGAATACCATAATACCGAAGGTTTCGCTCAAAAGCCCCTCCATTAAAGGGTGGAGCGGCTCCCATACCCCGGAATGCAGGCATTTGAGGTATGCGTTTATATATTCATTGGCAGCAGGCCGGATAATGCTGGAATGGATAACCAGGTGCCGGAAATCACCCCGGCCGGATTTTTTCTGGAGCAGGCGCATGGCAGGACTTTCAATGTAAAAACAGCCCATGGTCCGCCCCTGGGCCACCTGCTGCCGGGTACCCGGGTCATCTTCCGGGTCAGTGTCTTGAAAATCCGTAAATTCCCCCTGGCTATCCCGGATTGAGGAAATACAGTCCCTGATAACCCCCAGGCTGCGGTTGCCTAAAAGATCAATTTTGACAAGGCCGGCAGCCTCAGTACTCTCTTTTTCCCATTGGATGACAGGGACACCCTTGGGCGCATCTTCCACGGGCACATAGGTGTCCATGGGGTCCGGGGTGATGACAATCCCCCCGGGATGAACCGACAGGTGCCTGGGGGTTTTGATAAGCCCGCCGGCAAGGGCAATGATCCTTGGCCAGGGATCAGCCAACCGGGGAGCTTTGCCGGGGTGCTCAGAATGTAATGCACCGGCACCCTTTAAAAATGAGATATCCCGGCACAGCCGGGAAACCCCTTTCTTTATTTCAGCCTCGGGCAGGCCAAATACCCGGGCGGTCTCCCGCACCGCCATCCGGGGCTGGAACAGGATATGGCTTGCCACCATGGCAGACCGGCCTTTAAACCGGTTCAACACATGGCTGAGAATAGCGTCCCGCTCATCCCATGCAAAATCCACATCAATATCCGGGGGGTCCCGGCGTTCCGGGTTGAGAAATCGCTCAAAATAGAGATTGTGCTTGATGGGGCAGACATTGGTGATACCCAGGCAGTATGCCACGATGGACGCGGCGCCCGAACCCCTGCCGCAGGTGCCCGAAGCCTGTTTTACAATATCGGCCACCACCAGGAAATAAGCGGAAAACCGTGTCTGCCCAATGATGGTCAATTCGTGATCAATGCGCCCAAGCACCCGCCCCGAAAGGTTGGGTCCATAGCGTTTTATGGCTCCTGCCATGGTTTTTTCCCGGAGCACCCCCGTGCATGATTGCCCCAAAGGCGGGGTGTACGGGGGCATGACAATACCAAAATCAGGACCGGCAAATTCAAGGCGTTCGGCCAGGATCCGGGTGGACGTCAATGCGTCGGGCATGGCGGCAAATTTGCGGGCGTAGTAATCAGGACTCCCTAAAAAAGCGTCAGCCGGTGCCACCTGTCTAAAAGAGAGTTGAGACAGGCTGGTTTTGGTATCAATGGCCCGCAACAGCGCATGAAGGCAATGATCTCCAGGGGACAGAAAATAACTGTCCGGTGCCGCCACCAATGGGCGCTTTGCCGCCAGGGCCGCCCGGCACAAGGGCCTGCTGAGGGCAACCGGTGTGCGGCCGATAAAGGCGGCAATATCCAGATCCATACCCCGGCAGGAGAGCGCATGCCAGTGGGCCAGACATTGGACAGAGGGGGTCAAAAGAATCAAACCCTGTCCCAAGGGAGGCACGGCTTGCACCAGATTAAAGTCAGGGTCCCTGTGGCGCCGGGTGATCAGCGTGCACAGATTGGCGTAGCCCGTACTGTTTTTGACCAGGGCCACCACTTTTGCACCCGTGTTCGGGTCGGTAATTTCAGCACCCACAACGGGCCGCAAATCAAACTCGGCGCAGGCATCGAGAAACGGCCACAGGCCATAAAGATTATTGGTGTCCGTCAGGGCCAAAGCCTTATACCCCAGAGCCTTTGCCCGGGCACACAGCTCCCGGACCCCAGGGACGCCCCGCATCAACGAATAGTGGGAGTGAACTGCCAGGGGAATCATGTCACGGCAGATTCATCCGGCATGTTTAAAGCGGCGCCAAGGGAGATCCCCCCGGGACCAAACCGTTCACAGATCCGGATGGCCGCCCGTTGAACCCTACGCCTCTTATCTTTTTTGGGATTTTTGTCCGGCACATGAAACAGGTCGGCTTGAACAGGCAGAAGCGGTTGATCCATCCGGACAGGCATGGTGCTGCAGACAAGGCTGACATGCCGGATACGGATTCTGCGTTTCCAGGTACGCACAAAAAGCGCCCATGCCCGGCTGAACATAAAAAGTGCGGCGTCTCGTATCCGGGGGCATTTTCCATGATGCTGGATACCGTCGGCATAGGAGAGACAGAGACTTAAGCCCCCGGGGCATGCCCGCCTGCGCGCCAGGTCCCGGCTGAGCCGCAGGCATAAAACGGCAAGACAGGCTTTCAGTTCGTCTTGATCATTGGTGTCTGTGGCAAATTCATGATCAACCATCAGCTCTGATGTCCGGTTTGAGGCAGAACCCGGCCTGACAGGATTGGTATCCACACCCTGGATGATCCGGTGAATGGCATGCGCCCTGTCCGCAAAAGGGATGGCCAGTTGGGCCCGGGTCAGCCGGCGCAGGTGAAACACGGTTTCAAGATTGAAACGGGCGGCGGCCCGGGCTTCATGGCGGCTTATGCCCGGCAGGAGCTTAAGGGGAAAGGGGGCAAGGAAATCAGCTTCCTCGCCGGGCCCCACAATATACTCCCCCAGGGGTTTAACCAGCCGGGTAGCGGCCTTGGCCACCAGTTTATTGGTGGCAAGGGACCAGACCGGGTCCAGCCCCACCTGCTTTTTAATTGCTTTTTTCAACCGGAAAGCCACATCCGGGCCCGGGCCGTGAAGCCTTGTTGTACCGGTGATATCCAGGAACAGATGGCCGTCTCCCATGCCGGATTCCACTGCCGGGGTAAATGCCAGGCCCTGCCTGGCAATCTCTTTCATGGCCCGGACATACCGGTTGAAACGGGGCGGCAGAACCCGGATACGCCGGTGCCGGGCCAAAACCTGTGACAGGGGCATGCGTTTTCGTATGCCTTCCCGGAACGCCGGTTCATTCATGTCATACACCACAGCCCGGGGAGCACCCAGAGGCGCTATGACCACGGGCCTCTCTTTTAGAGCCGGAGACGCCATGGTTTCCAGCCGGGCGGCAAAATCCGCAATATTCAGATGAATGATGGAACGGGGCCTCATGACCGGGCACTGAGTATGTTGATCAGCCGCCGGCAGTTATTGGGTGCCTGCCCCCGGACATGATTGTTGAA
>JAKSBO010001008.1 GCA_022361095.1 Desulfobacterales bacterium
CGAAGGCATGGTGGTTGGCGAACACAACCGCCATTCCGACATCGACGTCAATCCCTGCAAAGAGAAAAAGCTGACAAACATGAGGGCGTCGGGCAAGGACGAAGCCACCATCTGCTCCCCGGTCAAACCCATGACCCTGGAACAGGCCATACACTTTATCAGGGACGATGAAATGGTGGAGGTCACCCCCGAATCCATCCGCATCCGCAAGGTGGAGCTGAATGCCGGAAAACGCCATATCCTGGCCGGAAAACTCAAGAAAAAGGAGTTAGAGTCCTGATAGACCTTAGGCGCTTGTAAAATTTTCAAGACGCGTCTTGATGCCGTAGGTTGGGGTGACGAAGGAACCCCAACAAAATACGCCACAGCACCCAGACTCATGTTGGGGCTTCTTTGTCACCCCAATCTACGACTCCAACACCATATCCTGGCCGGGTTGATTTTAAAGTCAACCCGGCCGTTATAAGCCCTTGATCAACTGATCAAGGGTCTGTAGATACGCTTCCCCCTGAATATCCTTACCGTTCTCCAGATCCGCCTTAAACCGTTCCAGGGCCTGCCGGGTATGGATGCGAACGCGATGGTCCCGGTTCATGGATTGGGATATGGCATTGAGATCATTTTCAAGTTCTGAGAACCAATCTCCTTTCCTGAATGCGATCCGGTTTTCAGGCGCACGGCCCCGGGCCATTTCCGAGATAAGAATTTGCAGTTTTTTTAAGGGTCCTGCAACGGAGGTGGTTCGCCTGACAATGAACACGACAGCGCCTAAAATCAACATCAGACAGGCCACGGCCAGAACAACCAGGGCACTGGTGTTGCACGAGGCGTTCAGGTTTTCGTCCAGGTAAATCAGGTAAAACCAGGACATAATAAAACCGGTGATCACAATGCCGGGCAGTTGCAGCATTGCCACAAAAAAAGCCCATCCCAGCTGAAGTCTGGGATTAACGATGATTTTCCGTTTATATTTTTTTTTCATGAGGCTCCTTTCTAAGGCCCTGTGCGGGCCATATCATCTTTGGTGCCCATAAGGCCGTCCGGTCCGGGGCTTTGAAGCGTATAGGTTTTGCCGTCCCTGGACAGCAGGTAGGTCATCTCATTTCCCCAGTGATCCACCATGACTGCCTTGAGTTCGTTTTCCTTAAAATTTTTTGCCAGCCAGCGGCCAAACCGCTCTTCTCTGGGCAGCCGGCCCCGTTTCATAAATTCATAATCCAGCATCAGGCTGATGGTGCGCAAATCCCCGGCCGTGGCCACCTGGCGGGCCACGGCAGTGGTGTCATCGTAAAACTGGATGATGCTGTCGGAGTTCCCGGCAATGAGCCCCAGGGTAATTCCGCCCATGATCAGCCGCCGTATAATTTCAATCATGGTCCGTTACCGGCCTCAGACCGCCGGAGGCTCCATGGTATTACCGCCGGGATTTCGGCCGCCCGCAGTGTTACGGTTTTTAAACCGGAGAAGGACCAGGATTCCCACTCCCAATACAATGCCCGCAACACTTATGGGCATCACATATTTCCCATAATAATATCCCCATTTTGGGACATAGGTATACATCTGAACCAGTTCGCCGCCCGGCGCCTCAATGGCCCATACACCCGACAGCAGCCTGATGATGGTTGCCTGGTCCTCAAATGTCCCCCTGCCCTGTTTGATCTCCTTGGGCTTCAGCCCTTTGCTCATATCCAGGGTCCTGAACCGGACCACCGCCTTGCCCGCCTCCTGATCCACCCCCAGAAATTCATTTACATAAAACCGTTTATCAGGTTTTTCGTATTTCCCCTTGTAAAACTCCCTGTGGACAAAGGACTCAAAAAAATAGGCAATATCATCAATGGTGAGCACATCCTTGTCCAGGGGCACTTTCAGCCGCCCCTTGGTACTGTGGGCCATAACCTGGGTCTGGAACCCCAATACCAGAACCAGGCACAGCAATACAATTTTTTTCATGATCCCGTTCCTCCTGTTTAAAAATAAACCCATCAAGCGGTGTCACCTGAATCTATTTTCCCGCCCGTGCGTTCCCGGATAAAATTGTCCAGCTGGTCCTGGTCCACCTTGACCTCATACTCTTTTCTAAGCTGGTCATAGGTATCCCGCCAAGCCTGACGATATTTGTTATAGAGCAGATCATTTCTGATATAGGCTTGCTTCTCCTCAAAGGAATGGACCACGGGCGTTGTCTTTTTCATGAGTTCAAACAAAAACCAGTTGTCCTGTATCTGATACGGGCCGGATAAAACATCCGGTTCAAGCCCCCCAATGACGTCCCGCCAGCCGGACTTGAATTTCCTCAACGCCCGGGTACCGATGTCCCCGCCCCGGCCCGCTGTTTTTGTATCGGTGGAGTATTGGGCAGCGGCCCGGATGAAATCCAGATTACCGGAAGCGATCTGATGCTTTGCTTTCAATGCCGTGTTCTCATCATCGGTTTTTATCATTCTCACACTGAGCATGGCAGGTGTGGTATAGCTCTCTTTATTCTCTTCGTAGAAGGCTTTAAGCTCATCTTCGGTGAAATCGTTTTTATTGATTTGCGGCACCAGCTCATCCTGCATGATTTTCAAAAACAGGTCCGACATATAGGCATGGATCTGTGCCCGGATCCGGGGATCCTGGTGCAATTTTTCCTTCAGACCCCTGGTGATGATCATCTCCATATTCACGGCATGGTCGAAAACAAACTCCGGGGTCAGTTGCTCCGTACGATTTTTAAACGTTGAACTGGATTTCAACTTCTCATAATGGGCATCAAGATCCTGGACCGTCAGACACCCGCCGTCAAACGCCACCAAAGGATCTTTTGGGGACTGACATCCCCAGACACATAAAGCACCGATCAAAACAGCACCTGCAAGCAGGCCCATCCCCAATTTCTTGTTCATAATATTCTCCATA
>JAKSBO010001078.1 GCA_022361095.1 Desulfobacterales bacterium
CTGCGTCCTCGGGAAACTGTGCCGCCATCAGGTTTTTCACGTCACGGATGCGCTTCACCGGCCGTGAGTTCATGTCCGATGAAAATTCCTGGTCCCGGAAAACGGTGAGGCCTTCTTTGAGGCTGAGCTGGAACCAGTTTTTCAGGGTGATCCGGTTGCCGGTCCAGTTGTGGGAGTATTCGTTGGCAATAACGCCCTGGATGCCCATGAAATCATCGTCTGTGGCTGTTTGCGGATCTGCCAGCACATATTTGGCGTTAAAGATGTTCAGGCCTTTGTTGTCCATGGCCCCGGCGTTAAAGTCGTTGATGGCCACGATTTGGTACAGGTCCAGGTCATATTCCCGGCCAAACCGTTTTTCATCCCATGCCATGGACTGCTTCAGGGATGTCATGGCATGGCTGCAAAGGGAGATGTTCTCTTTTTCGGAATAGATGTTAAGGGCCACATCCCTGCCGGATACGGTGGTGAACCGGTCCGCCAGCACGGCAAGGTCCCCTGCCACCAGGGCAAAAAGATAGCACGGTTTTTTAAAGGGATCTTCCCAGACGGCAAAGTGGCGGTTGTTGTCAAGGTCTCCTGACTTGACGGGGTTGCCGTTGGAGAGCAGCACAGGATAGCGGGCTTTATCCGCAATAAGGGTACAGGTAAAAGGAGCCATCACATCGGGCCGGTCAGGGTAGGGCGTGATATTGCGGAATCCCTGGGCCTCGCACTGGGTGCACAAAATATTGCCCGAACGGTATAAGCCTTCCAGGGCTGTATTTTCATCGAGCTTGAGGATGTTGGTGATTTCAAGCTCAAAAACATCCGGGGTGGCGGCAAGGGTAAAGGTTTCATCATCGCTTTTGTATTCACCCGGCAAAAGGACCATGCCCCCGGCAACCACGGAAACAATATCAAATTTCCCCTTGTTCAGTACTAAAGGGGTTGTTTCATCTGCCCGGGCCGGATCTTTTCTCATTTTGAGCTTGGAGGTCACCCGGGTATGGTCATCCCGGATGTCAAAGATCAGGTCTGTATGGTCAACAATGAATTCAAAAGGCCGATAGTCTTTTAACTGTATTTTTTTGTGTTCATTCATAATACAAGTTAAAATACAACCGGCCTGCAGTCATGTCAATTAAGGGCGATATAATTTAAGCTTATGCCAAGCTCAGCACTTCCCCCACTAATTTTTCAATGCCTTTGGCAACATCTTTGATATTGGGACCAAGCATATATGCCGGCGTTGTTACAATTTTTTTGCCTTTGTCCGTATGTATCTGATCAACGGCACATGATATGTGTTTACCGCCCATTTGCTCTATGGCGTCTGCGGTGCCCTGATCGTTTCCGATGGTGACTTCCGGCTGTTTGTCTGCAAGCGCCTTTGTTAATGTTGCAGGCGCAATACATAGGGCTCCGACAGGTTTGTCCGCGTCAATAACCTCGGTTATGATTCTCTGGACCTCCGGATGAACCTGAGCCTGGGGACCGTTAATTGCAAAATCACTTAAATTTTTGGCGGCTCCAAACCCGCCCGGTATGATGAGGGCATCCATATCACTTGCTTGAACATCTTTAAGATCCTTGATATCTCCACGGGCAATCCGGGCAGATTCTACCAGAACATTTCTTTTTTCAGATGCTTCTGATCCTGCTAAATGATCAATGACGTGATATTGTTCCATGTTCGGTGCCATGCAGATAATCTGCGCACCGGCTTGATCCAAATACAGCATGGTCAAGACGGCTTCATGAATTTCAGACCCATCGTATACGCCACACCCTGCCAATAATACGCCTATTTTTTTACCCATGGTTTATCCTCCATCTTTAAATGTTTCAAACGGTCATTTTTGATTAATTTTGCTGAAAAATGATGTGTTCACCGAGTATAACAGATGTGAACAAGCAATTACGTGGTTGTTTTTTATAACGGCCATGGGCCGCCCGGACATATCATCTGCCTTTGAGCCCACAACAAAGGTTGAAAGATCTGAGAAATTTACCCAGACTTTAATATAAATAGTGACAGCCGGAAACATCACATCTATTTTCCCCTACCAGAAAGAATATAAGTTGACAAGCAATTTATGAAACGGTAGAGAAATTTTCTATCAGGAAGAATCGGACCGTCAGGTTTTTCACCAAAAGAGTTTGGATTGACATCCATAAAATGATTAATTACCATTGCAACAGGTTCAAAATTCATTGTCTGGCAGCATTCAATTAATTCACATTCAATTTAGCCGGAACCGAAAATGACGGGGGGCTGGCTTGGCAAAAAAAAAGAAAGGCAACATAAAATAGATGAAATTAACGATTATCGGAACCGGATATGTAGGTCTGGTCACGGGCGCCTGTTTTTCTGAAATGGGAAGTCATGTCACGTGTGTGGATATTGACCGGGAAAAAATAGATAACTTGAAAAAAGGGATTCTGCCCATTTATGAACCGGGGCTTGAGTCCATCGTCCTGAACAATCATAAAGAAGGTACCCTTGAATTTACCACCAGTCTGGCCCAGGCTGCAAAGGGGTGCAATGTCTTTTTCATTGCCGTGGGCACCCCGCCGGGGGAGGATGGCTCTGCTGATCTGAAATACGTGCTTGAAGTGGCCCGGCAGATTGGGGGCGTCATTGATGATTACGCCGTGATCGTGGATAAGTCCACGGTGCCCGTGGGTACGGCGGACAAGGTACGGGACCAGGTGGGAAAAGCGCTTTCAGACCGGGGATTAAGCATTGAATTTGACGTGGTCTCAAACCCCGAATTTCTTAAAGAGGGTGCTGCGGTTAACGATTTCCTCAAACCGGACCGGATTATTGTGGGCGCGGATTCCGAGCGGGCTTCAAAACTGATGCGCAGGTTGTACGCCCCGTTTTCAAGAAACCGGGATAAAATGCTGTTCATGAATGTCAAGGATGCTGAAATGACAAAATATGCGGCCAACTCCATGCTGGCAACAAAGATTTCATTCATGAATGAGATCTCCAATCTCTGCGAACGCCTGGGTGTGGATGTGGAAAATGTGCGTAAGGGAATCGGTTCGGACTCCCGCATCGGATATTCATTTATTTACCCGGGCTGCGGATACGGCGGATCATGTTTTCCCAAGGATGTCAAAGCGCTTGTGAGAACCGGCCGGGATGCAGGGTTTACCCCCAGTTTGCTGGAGGCGGTGGAAGCGAGAAACAACCTTCAAAAACAGGTGCTTGGAGATAAAGTGTTCAACAGGTTCGGCCGGGATTTGAGCGGCCGGGTATTCGGTGTCTGGGGGCTGGCGTTTAAGCCCGGCACAGATGATATGCGCGAAGCGTCTTCCCGTGTGTTAATCAGCACCCTTGTGGGGGCCGGGGCCCGGGTGAATGTCTATGATCCCGTGGCCATGGCGCAGGCCAGAAAAGAGATCCCGGCACATGAGCAGGAAAAGATTCATTATGCCCGGGACCAGTATTCTGCCTTGGACGGTGCGGATGCCTGTATTCTGGTTACCGAGTGGAAGGCCTTCAGGCAGCCGGATTTTAATAAGATGGCATCCCTGATGAAAGAACCGGTGATTTTTGACGGTCGAAACCAGTATGATCCTGACGAAATCAAAGAATCCGGATTTGAGTATCACGGTATCGGCCGGGAGCTGGGATAGTCCTTTCCTTTTAACGGCAGCGGGTTAAAATGATTTGAAGTTTCCGGGCCTTTTATGATAATTATAAATAATATCATTATCATATAAACGGTCACGGACTGCCTGTGGTCTTTGATCCAGGTTCAGTCCACAACAACGTTTAAACGTGTTGGACAGGCTACACATTCTTTCATTTAAAATATTCGCATCAAAAGGAGACATTCATGCGATTGGTTACCCGATCCGATTTTGACGGCCTTGGTTGCGCGGCCATTCTCAAAGAAGAGGGGGTTGTTGATGAGATTAAATTCGTCCACCCCAAGGATATTCAGGATGGCAAAATTGACATAACCTGCGACGATATCCTGGCCAACATCCCTTACGTTCCCGATTGCGGGCTCTGGTTCGATCACCACTCCAGCGAACAGGAACGTAAGGCATTCGGCAGCTTCAAAGGCCACAGTGACCCTGCGGTGCCAAGTGCGGCCCGGGTTGTCTACGAATACTATGGCGGGTTGGCCCATTTTAAGAATGCGCACCTTGATGATCTGATCCGTGCCGTTGATAAAGCGGATGCTGCCCAGTTCACAAAAGAGGAGATTCTTGACCCCCAAGGCTGGGTGCTTTTATCTTTTATCATGGACCCCCGAACCGGCCTTGGGCGGTATAGAGATTACCGCATCAGTAATTACGCTTTGATGATGGACATGATTGATTACTGCCGGAGCAAGACCGACAAGGAAATTCTGGAAATCCCGGATATCCGGGAGCGTACCGTGCGTTACTTTGAGCAGGACAAGTTATTCCGCCGGATGCTCCTTGATAAAAGCCGCATGGACGGAAATGTTGTGGTGCTTGACCTGAGGGACCAGGAAGAAATTTACACAGGCAACCGGTTTTTGATATACAGCCTGTTTCCCGATGCAAATATCTCCTTGCAGATCATGTGGGGCTTCCAGCGCCAAAATATCGTAATTACCTGCGGGTACAGTATTATCAACAAGACCGCCGAGGCCGATGTGGGGTCTTTGATGCTCAAGTATGGCGGCGGCGGACATAAACGCGTGGGAACCTGCCAGGTTCCCGTCGGTAACGCAGACAATATTATACAGGAACTTCTTTCAGCGCTAAATTAAGGCAGCAGGTTCTGTTTCATAGGCAAAATTCCCGGGTTTTCGTTTTTTAACTATAAACTAC
>JAKSBO010000797.1 GCA_022361095.1 Desulfobacterales bacterium
CGTTGCCTCAAAACCTATACGCTTTTAATTTTAAAAGGATACAGTGAGGTGGTTGTGATAGCCGATTTAGTGGAAGGACTTTTGGGTGGCTTGGGAAAAATCATCGGCCGGATTTTAATTGAATTGGTATTTGAAGTAATTTTTTATTTCATTGGATACCCGGTTGTTAAAGTCCTGACGTTTGGAAAATATCCAACTAGAAGCTCAGCCGATTATCAGAATTCTATTGTCAGTTGTGTCGGCATGGTTGTCACAATACTTTTTGCGGCCGTTGTTATTTGGGTTAATAATCGTGTCTGATTTAAAGTTCATCTGTTTCATTCTCAAAGTGTGATTTAATTCGCACCAAAGGCAACGCTTTTGGCGCGAATTGAATTTGAACCCCACCAGGCCTTAAGCCATAAAATATGAAAGCGTTTAAACGGAAAATAGGCTTATTTTACTTCCATAGGCGCCTTTGCGCTGTGCACGTGGTCATGGCAATGGCAAGCCTGCCGTTTCAACAGGCTCCTTGCCAGAAGCGCTGCTAAAATAAGCGCTGAGGCCAGTTCAACGCTGTAGGGCACCATTTCCGATGCTGTTCCCATGACCACGGAGGGCTGGATGGCCAATACCCTGTAGATCAGATCAAGCAGGGCACCCATTGCCAGGGCGCATATGGAAATCATACCCAGATAGATTGCCAGGGCCCGGGTGCTGAAAATGTTCTTCACCACCCCTATGGTGGCGGCATTGGTGGCCGGTCCTGCCAGGAGAAATACCAGGGCCGCACCAGGGTTCAGTCCTTTGAGGATTAAGGCTGCGGCAATGGGGGTTGATGAGGTGGCGCACACATACATGGGAATGCCGGCAACCAGCATGACCAGCATGGAGAGCAATGGATTATTCTGGGACCATGTGCTGATTCCCGAAGGAAAAAAGAATGTAATTAGACCGGCTATAAACACACCGATTGCAAAGGGCTTGGCAATATCCGTGAGAAGTTCGCCAAAGGCAAATTCCATCCCATGTGCCAGGCGCTTTAAAAGGGGCGGTTCACCGCCTGCCTGGTTGGGGGTAACCGCGCATTTCCCGTCACTGCAGTGACAGGTGTGAGCATGATCAGGCGGCTGAACAAAAAACGGTTCTGGTGCCGCCGCCGGCTTTTTTTGATCCCGGCCGTGGAATATGTTTTCGGCAATGCCCGTGGATATGGCTGTGATCAATCCTGCAATGGGGCGCATCACGGTCATTACCGGATCCAGCATGGCCCAGGATACGGCAATGGAGTCCACTCCGGATTCCGGTGTGGCAATCATGAATGCCAGGGCAGCGCCATCATTGGCCCCCTGTTTTTTTAAGCCCGTAACCACGGGGATCACCCCACAGCTGCACAAGGGAATAGGGATGCCGAACAAGGCGGCGCGCAGCACCGGTTTCACCCGGCCTTTGCCTAGATACTTTTTGATCCGGTCCGTTTTGAAAAATACATAGAGCAGCGCTGCTACCAGAAATCCGAAAAGCATGAATACCGAGACATCCAGGTAAACATGCCATACTTCAAGAAGGATGTTTTTTAGTGTGGTCATTATCGTTTTGTCTTAGGTTTTAATTTTTTGCCAATAATACATATATTCATCGCCTTTTGTTCAATTGAATATATGAATTATTGTTCATATATTCAAGGAAAAAATATCCGTTGGAAAATTTCCGGGCCTGCCGGGAAGTATACGTAACCGGCGGCAAGGGCGGATATTTATATTATAATACCAATAAGATTTTGAATTGATTATCTGTTTTTGTTGTGGATATAGTCTGGCAGATGATATGTAAGGTCGGCCCATGGCCGTCAGTGGGAGATGTGTTCAATGCTCATTTGAAGCAATAACCGTACATGGTCGTCGTCCAGGGAGTAATAAACGATTTTCCCCTGGCGTCGGTTTTTAACGATTCGAAGGGTTCTCAGAACCCGAAGCTGGTGAGATACGGCAGATTCGCTTTGTCCGCAAATCACGGCAAGATCACAGACACAATGTTCACGGTCCAGAAGCGCTGTGACAATTTTTATCCGTGAGGCATCTGCCAGTGCCTTGAATATTTCGGAAAGTCCCAGGATGGTTTCAGGTGACGGCATCGCTTCCAGGGTTTTTTTTACCTCTTCCGGGTTGATGCATTTTTGTCCGCAGGCGTCCGTATGTGTCATCCGAATCATTTCCAATTGTTAAAGCGTTTTTAAAAATTGATTCATGCTTTATGAATACAATAAACAATGCCTTTTCTCAAGGACCGCTTTGCCGGGTTTAAATTTTCCCGGTGCCGTAAAAATTTTGTCCAGTGATTGGCATGTTTACAGGTCCGCCCATTTTAAAATTTCAGGCACATAAAAAAAACTGCCGCTTTCCATGTTGATGATTTTGATCATCCCGGAAAGCGGCAGGCTTCGTCTTATTTAATTTTAAAACCGGTTTCTACGCTTTTTGTTCGTCCTTGACGGTTACCATTTTAATGATAATCGGATTACGTCACTATGTCAGGATACATCGGTGTTGAAATCAAGTTCGCACTGGTCGTTAAGCTTTGTGCGAACGAGAAAGATGCCGATTGCCAGGACCGGCAGGGCCAGGATGAAGCCGATGAAGGGCAGCAAGGTGAAGCCCAGTACAACAAGCCCAAGTGAAAAAAGCGCAAACAGACTGCCTAAAAAATATTTGGAAAACCTTTCTGAGGTACATAAATCATTTTTCATATCCGCCTCCTGATGGTTGCATGTTGTTTTATAGTTTTAAATAATTAGCTATTCCTAACTATTTCTTCTGCATAATTTAAAACGGAATAAAAAATATGCAAGCCCTTTTTTAAAAAAAAATCACCCGGGCAATTGCAGCAGGTTTACAGGTCGAACTGGCTCAAATTGTGCTTGTAATTATTACAAGGTTTTGATTCTCAATTAAACTGAGGTATGTATAACCTGCACATATTGTTTAAAATTTGTTGTGAGCCGGGCCTGGGTGCTGATAGACCAGGCCGAGCCCATGGCCGTTTATAAGAAAGTCTGTGTAAGTTACTCAGATTTTTCAAACTTTGTTGTGGGCTGAGCCTGGCAGCTGATATGTCAGGTCAGCCCGTGGCTGTTATAAAAAAACGAAAGGGAGGGACAGATGAAAACGGTTTTAATCACCGGAGCATCCGGCTTTGTGGGGCAGGCCCTTGCGAAAAAATATCTGGATGCGGGTTGGCGGGTTAATGGACTCGGCACGTCACAGAACCATCCCATGGCGGATGCCCATGATAATTTTTTCTGGACCAGTGCGGATACGTCTCGTCCGGGGGAGTGGCAGGCGCTTGTGGCCCAATCGGATGTCATCGTTAACCTGGCGGGCAGGAACATTTTTAAACCCTGGACCAAGGCGTATAAAAAGGCCATCTATGATTCCAGGGTTCACACCACAACGCATCTGGTGGACGCCATGCCCGACGCCTTTGAGGGGCAGTTGATCAATGCCTCTGCGGCTGGGTTTTATGGTGACCGGGGTGATACATCTTTGACTGAGACAGAATCGTCCGGTACCGGATTTTTGGCCCAGGTGTGCCGGGACTGGGAGGCCCAGGCCCAAAATGCGGCATCAAAGGGTGCAACCGTAGCAGTGATGAGATTCGGTGTGGTGCTTGGCCGGGACGGTGGCGCCCTCGACGTGATGTCCCAGGCTTTCAGGATGTTTGTGGGCGGGCCGTTGGGGTCCGGGAATCAATGGTTCCCATGGATTCATCTGGATGATTTGATCCGGGGTATTTTCTTTTTAGTGGAACATAAAGCCCAGGGCATTTACAACTTCACGGGGCCGGTCCCCATTCGACAAAAAGAGTTTGCCACGGAACTGGGCCGGGCATTGCACCGTCCGGCGTTCATGCCGGCGCCGGCATTTTTTATCAGGCTTTTTATGGGGCAGCTCGGGGATTCATTTCTTTGCAGCCAGAAAGCGCTTCCTGCTGCATTGGAAACAGCCGGATTCAGGTTTGAATACAACACCGTGGGGAGTGCGTTGGCACAGATTTATGGCGCATGAAATCAGATCAAAACGCCCGGGCCGCAAAAAATGTTGCAGATACCCGGGCGTCTTGTTGTGGATCGTTGATAAAAATTAGGTGAGGGTGGCGTAAGAGCGTTTTTTACTCTTTAAAGACCAGTTTCCCACCGATGTGTCCGGCCACGCCGGCTCCGGCAAGCATCAGAACGTTAATAAAGACAAAAAGCCAGGCACCGGATGATCCCAACACCTCCGGGTTTACCAGGTACCAGATGATTGAGATAATGCAGCAGATCGCAGCGACCGATGCGGCCGCGATTTTTATTTTAAATACCTTGGTTTGCGCCTGATTGTATTTTCTCTGCCACTCAAGAACCCCTGTCAATCCAACGATGGGCAGGGATATAAGCACAAATACCAGATTGATAAAACCGGCCTGTAAAAGTAGCTGTGAACCGGAAAACCAGGCGAGAATGACCAGGATTGCAACGATTGGGATGACCCCGTTGGGCAGGTGAACGGACATTGGGTGGGCATGGTGTTTAACCATGAGTTGAGCTGCTTTTTCCATGTGAACCGCTGCGGGTCCGAATTTTTCAATAAACGCAGCACCCGGTGTATCAGTGCCGCTTGGTGCGGATGACGCTTCCTGGGAATCATCACTTTTGCTTGCTTCGGCCACAGGCTCAGCCTCGATTGTATCAGGTTCCGTGTCCTCTTCAAGAAGCACAAATTTGTCTGAGGCGACACCGCACACCGGACATTTTTCAGGGGGTTCTTCTCCTGTATGTACGTATTTGCATACAGAACATTGCCATTTTTTCATTGATCTACTCCTTAATGTTTTAGTGTGTTATCAGGCATTCAATATCCACTGTTTCATCGCATTTCACCATACGTGTATTGCACATGCAATGCCCTTATGGCAACCTTAAATGGTGTTTTCATCGAGACTAAAGTTGACCGGATCGGCCTATGGATGTTATAGTATATTGTTGAAATTTATTCAATATCAGCAAATATTTTTGAATTTCAGCGGGTATTTTTTTATTGAACATCAATTAAAGGAGGTATATGAATGGCTAATTGTTGCGATATGAAAGAAGGCGATGTGTTCTCATGTGAAGCGTGCGGCCTTGAATTAAAGGTGAGCAAAGCGTGTGCGTGTAAAGCAGGATCTGAAGAAGCCTGCTCGGTTCCGCTGTCATGCTGCGGAAAAGAAATGCAGAAAAAGTAGTACCTGATATTTCCGGGATAAATACAAATCGATCCTGACAGCCA
>JAKSBO010000309.1 GCA_022361095.1 Desulfobacterales bacterium
CGCATTTCCGGTGTGGCCGGTGACGAACGCCTGATTGCAATGGATATCAACCGGGTATGGAACACCAATGGCCTTGTGCTGCGGTTAAAGCCGGATTCAGGATTCCTTGGGCCCATTGACCGGGCCGCTGTCGTGGCACAGCAACCTAAGATACTTTTTTCCGCTGATATGCCGGGCCGCTATACTGCATTTGCCGGAACGGGCCGCCACACAAATCTAAAGGCGTTTGCAGACATTTCCGGGAAGGCCCGGGTCCGCCGCCACCTTGAATTTGGACCACCTGAAATTAAACACTGGTACAATTCACAATCCTTACTTGGAAAATTCAAAATCAAAGGCGGGCCCTTTGACGAAAATGACGGTTATCGCTGGAAAAGCCCGGTGAAGGTGGAAAAAATCGGGTATTACAGGCTCATGCTTAATTTGGAAACAAGCCTTGATGAAACACACCAGTATATCCGGCTGGTCAAGGATAATGAACAGATACCCTTTTTCTGGGGACAACAGACATACAGAACCCATGAACTTGCAGCCGAAACCCAATACGACCGGAAAGAAAACACAACATCCTGGGAAGTCCCTTTGCCGGTAAAGTCCGGGGCGTGGCAAACACTGATTTTAACCGGTTCGGGTATTTTTTCAAGAACCGTGGTGTGTTACAGGGAAAAATCAGGAAAAACCGGATGGGAAAAGGTGTTGACCCGGAACTGGTCCCATACCCAACAAGGGATAACCCGGCTTGAAATCAATTCCCCCGGAAGGTTTATGAATGGCCGGCAGTTTAAAATCAGCATAGACCATGGCGATAATCAACCCATTGAAATTTCGAAAATTGAAGCCGGGTTCATGGCCCCTTCAATCTGTTTTCCGGCTTATGAACCCGGGGACTATTTTCTTTTTGGGGGAAATGAGGCTGCAGGCCGGCCCAGTTATGACCTGACCCTGATCCAGGCCCACCTGATGGCCGCTTTGCCTGAAACAATTGAAATGGGAGCAGCCGATGCCCTAAAAGCCTCGAAATGGGGTCAGGTGGCGGAACGTCTGTTCCAGGGAAAAGGGATCGGCCTGTATGCCGCGTTAGCTTTTGTAACCCTGGTCCTTATAGGGATTATTGTCCGGCTTTTTCCCAAGGCCGGCTTTCAAGATCCCCAAAACTGATCTGTGGCATGTGCTGGGGAGCGGGCTGGGCAAATTGATGTAACGGGGTTTTTAATGAAACCTGTTACGAAATCTGATATGGCCGTTATGGTTCGAAACGTATTGGGCGAAGCCAAGGTGTCGAATACCTTATGGCCAAAAGGCAATTATTAGAGGCACCCTTATGAAATTATAATCCGTGCCCCAAGCCCATTATACATCATATATCAAGAACCTCATTTGTATGATATGATACCGGATAATTTTCAAAATAAGGAATCCGTAATGTCAGGTAAAAGAACAAACGTTAACAATGCATGGCAGCATGCAAAAAAGCAGGCAGGGAAATCCAATAAATCAGGGCTTGGGACCAGCATAAAAATTGGTAAATATAATCGGTTAAATGTTCAGACCAGATCAGATTTTGGTGTGTATTTAAACTCCGGGGAAGACCGTGTTCTTCTGCCCAATAAATATGTACCCGGGGGGCTGTCAATTGGCGATCGTCTTGATGTATTTGTGTACACGGATTCTGAAGATCGCCTGGTGGCAACCACATTAAAACCTGCAGGCGTGGCAGGTGACTTTGTTTTTTTAATCGCAAAAGATATTGCCCCTTTTGGCACCTTTATGGATTGGGGGCTGGAAAAAGATTTGCTGGTACCCAAAAATGAACAGCAGGACAGAATGATGCCCGGAAAAAAATATTTAGTTAAAATCTGCCGGGATGACAGCACACAAAGGGTTTATGGCACCACAAAAATTTCCGCCAACTGTGATAAAGAAACCCGTCATCTGAAAGCCGGGCAGCAGGTTGACTTAATTGTCCACACGATTACGACCATTGGGATAACGGCCGTGGTTGATAACCGATACTATGGGATGATGTACTTAAATGAAACCTATCAAAAATTATTTATTGGCGATACATGCAAAGGGTATATCATGCGGATCCGCGAAGACGGAAAAATTGATCTGAGCATGAAAAAACCCGGGTACTCCTCGGTTCCCAAATCTGCGGAAGTCATTTTATACCGGTTAAATAAAGCCGGGGGCTTTATCCCCTGCCATGATAAAAGTCCTCCTGAAACAATCCGCAAGCGTTTTTCCATGAGCAAGAAAGAATTCAAAAGGGCCGTTGGCAATCTGTATAAAAAAAGATTAATAGAGTTAAAAGGCAACGGAATCGGTCTATTAAAATGAATAAAAATGATGTTTTACGCAGGATTCGATTTATTTTCGATTTCAATGATTCAGATATGATCTCTATTTTTAAACACGCCGGGCATGAGGTGTCCCGGGAACAGGTCTGCAACTGGCTGAAAAAAGATAATGATCCCGCCCGTAAAAAATGCACGGATACAGAGCTGGCTCTCTTTTTGAACGGATTGATCAATCATAAACGGGGAAAAAAAGAAGGTGCGCAGCCGGTACCAGAACAGACATTAAATAATAACGCCATATTAAAGAAACTGAAGATTGCCCTAAACTTCCAGGCAGAGGATATGATCAGGGCTTTAACCCTGGCCGGTTTAAAAATCAGTAAACATGAATTAAGTGCTTTTTTCCGAAAATTCGGCCATAAGCATTACAGGGAATGCAAAGACCAGATGTTGCGCAATTTTTTAAACGGGCTTCAGCTCGAGTTCAGACCCGAAACAGCAGAGGAGCCTGTAGCCCCTTGGGGCAATCCGCCATTGCCGTAAGGCCCATGATCGGGATTAAAACATTCCCAAATGTTGTGGGCTATGCCCGGCAATTGATATGTCAGGTCAGCCCATGGCTGTTATAACAATGACTCTGTAATTTCCTTTATCCGAATGGATATATCCCTGACATTTGTTGATCTGTTATCTATCCACCATTTGGCGGCGGTTTCTTTGTGCCACTCTTGAAAAAATAATAGAAACGCTTTATCTGATAATGCTTTTGCAGTTTCATTCTCATGCACCAGGGTTGAATTCAAATAATTGACCTTATTTATCAGCTCCGCCCTTATTTTTTCAGCCCAGGCGATTCTTTTTTGTGTACCGGTAAGAGGCGAAAACCCTAAACTCGCATTGGCTTTTGAAAGCATTGCCGTTTTTTTATCAAGGTATTCTTTTTTACATGAATCGCAGTACCAGTCTTTGTTGCCCACAAGCCAGAGACATTTATCGTGGCTTTCATACATCTGAACAGTGAACTTGTTAAAACACGTTTTGCACCGGACTTCATAATCAAAATATTCTTCTGACATTATGTTTGTGTACCTTATATATCTGACAGTAATTGATAGACAATGTGCCGCTTTTTTACGCATGACATTCAAAATGGTCCCGGGACATTAGCTGATTTAAATTTAAAATTCAACTCTTTATGCGAACTCATGCAATATTTTAAATTTCCCCGGCGTCTCTTAGGTCCAGGCACCCAGCCTCATAAAATTGCATCACGGATGAATCAAATGTTATCGTCAGTGTTGATCCCCCTTACAGGCTCTGTTCATAAATATTTTTTTGACCATTAATAAATCTTCATGTATAGTTTTTATGTTATTGAATTCCCTTATTAATCCGAACTTATTTCCTTTCGCGCGCCAAAACTGACTCTCCACGGATTTAATTTTTTTACGCCAACGGGAACGATATTGACGAAAATTAGTTTAAAAAACGAGGCAATCAGACTGACGGACAAACGCTTAATATTGAGCTTGGCCGCTTAAACGCGGCACGCCCCTGAAACCTAACGGCTATTAACCGCCAAATCAACGGCAAAGGAGCAGGTATGAAAGAGCAGCAATCTCAGGTTTTTTTGCAACGGGCCCGATTTTTCACCTTGATGAGAAGACTCGCATTTTTACTGGTCAGCCTTACCCTGATATACTCTTTGGCCGCTGTGGTCTATTCCACCCAGGTGATCTACAAGGTAAAGTTCAACTATGCTGTTATACTTGAACAGTTTGGCGGCGCAAGACAGGCTGTCACCGATGTAGGCTGGCACTTCAGGCTTCCTTTCTTTACCAAGCTGGAGCAAGAAGTCCCTCTAATGAACCAGAACATGTACGTTGGCGGGGCCACGGAACCCATTAAAATTATATCCAGGGAAAACGTCGCCCTATGGACATCTGCTGTAATGACTTTCAAAATCAAAGACCTGAAGACTTGGGGGATTGAAAATCTGTCGCCTAAAATCCTGCTCCAGGGGGATTACGACGGAATTGCCAAGGATATTTTACAGGGCAAAGAGGTAAACAGATTGATCTCGGACAGGGAAACCATCAAAGAAGAGATCTTTCATGCACTGAAAAACCGGCCCATCAATAAAAACGGCCCCACCCTTGAAGGCAAGTACGGCATTGAAGTGGTCAGTTTTGTTCTCAACGAAACCAGATTCGGCGACAAGCTTGTGGAGGCTACGGAAGAGAAAAAGCGCCGTCAGCTCATTGCCGAGGCAGAAAACTATGCCGCCGACCAGGAAGCCCAGAGAATTAAAAAGCTTTATAAAGCATACCTTCAGGGTATCCAGTCTCTGCATCTTGCATTAGGCGGCCGGGAAGGCCGGGAGGTTAATCCAAATTTGTTTGACTTCCTTACCCAGCAAAAATGGGCCACGGCCTATGAAAAAAACGAATCAAACCAGAAAACCTTTGTACTCCACGACGGCGGGAAATCACCCGGAATCACCCTGCCCTCCCCGGCAGGCATCACAGATTCAAATTAGGCCAATACTTCTGCAATAGATGTCTTATCAAACACCTAACCCCTGCATAAGGATGAACCCATGGCCAAACGACACACAAAGGAAAAAAAGTATATTGCCCTGCCCGAAGAGGCCATCCATAAAATTGAATCCATGGTGGAAACCTGGACATACGACACCAAAGCCTTTGTCAGGTCCAGACTCAACCAGTACAGACCGCCCAACCCCCTGCTCGCTTTAATCAAAACTCTTTTCTTTTTGATTTTTTTCATGAAAAGAAAACAAAAGCGGATGAATGTCCTCAACAACCCCCGGATTTTAATAGACTGGAAAAAAAGATTTTTATATTCAGGAGAAACAAATCCTGCCGCATCCTGGAACAAGATCATTGACAAAGAACTGACAAAGGCGGAATATCATTACCTTATCGCGGTTCTGGACAGAGAACTGACCGATCTTCATGTCCCGGTGGAATTAGAAAAAATCTTTGAAAAGATCTACAGGGTTCACATCAGAAAGGAGCACCTGGAAGACCCCGATGTCCCCAAAGCCCCCATCATGCTCATTGAAGGGACTTCGGGTTCGGGAAAAAGCGCCACGGCAAGAGAAGCCCTTGAAAAAGTGGTATTCAGAAACGAGGTAATTCCCACGGTGGACTGGCGAAAAAAGCGGGACGAGATTCTAGGGGAATACGGCCTGTTTGCCCAGCTTGAGGATGTGGACCCTGAATTTGCCATGCAGATTGCAAAAAAGAAGAGAACCGATTTTTACCTGCGTCTGGCAAAAATTCCCATCCTCAAACAAATTTTCAGAAAACGGATTATGCAAAACCTGACCGATTTTGAAGATCTGGGCATTGTCGTAGACATGTCCGTTATCACGCCCAATGATTACCAGACCGCCCTGTCAGGAGAACCGGGCAACTATTTCAAACGGGCCATGGGCCACCCCAAGGTCACGTCAATCCGGCACATTGAAGAGGCCCATTCGGCCTTTGGAAAATCAGGGTCCGAATCCGGAACCGGCGGCGGAGAAAAACAGCAAAGAACCCTGATTGACACCTCCAATATTGTTCTGGATGAAATCATAGACGGAAGACGGGACTGCTTTATCATTGCCACCAGCGACCAGTCCCACCGCTTTGACGCAGCCATTTACCGCAGATTTATCGAAAAAGGCGTGATCATCGACATTTCAAAATACTGGATGAACCGGGAAAACTTAAAAAAAATCATCACCCTTGAGATCCGGCGTTACCAGATTCCCACCAAATTCAATCCGGACTCAAAACAACTGGACCATGCCGCAGATAAAATCTATGCCATTTTCAAGGAAAGAAGCCTGAAAATCACACCAGCCTATGTCAGAAAGCTCATTGAATCCATCACCTCCATACAGGGGGATTTTATCCTGAAATTTTTAGATGACGCCGTCCTGATCCGAAAGGCTTTCCAGCTTGTGGCCAAAAATGTGTATGGAGAACTTTACGACAAGGTGGTTGATAAGATGGACCGGAATCTGAACTGGGAAAAGTATGTGGGCGATATAAAGGACAAGTTCTCTGAGATGGCCAACAACTGTTTTCAATACGGGGTCAGCGAAGACAAGGGCGTGGTCCTCACAGGCCCGCCCGGATCGGGCAAGACCTATCTGGTCAGAACCTGGCTTGCCTCCAATCCCAAAGTCCATGATATTGCCACAAGCCCCTCGGCGCTCCAGGATCCCTCAAGCCCTGTGCACGGTGCCGTATCCAACCTGGAAAAAGTATATGATATTGCAAAAATGATCGCGCCCACGGTGATATTTTTTGACGAGGGGGATGCGCTTGCCCCAAGGCGAAGCGGTACCGGAGGGCACCCTTCGGATGCCCTGACCAACAAATTTTTAAACATCATTGACGGAGAAATCCCTTTAAACAAGGTATTCACTGTTTTAACCACCAACCGCCTGGATATCCTGGATCCAGCCTTGATCCGGTCCAAGAGACTGAAAACGCTCGACATATCAGGGCACATGCGGCAAAAGGATGTGTTTGAAATCATCAAAAAACAGTTTGAAAACGTTCTGCATCCACGCAAATTCGGTGTGGAAAAAATCATAGAGACCGCCCAGGGGATCTGCAACACCCCGGCAGACTACACATCGTTCACGGAAAAAGCCATTGCCCTGTGCAGCACCGAATTCAAAGTTTTGCTTAAACTCCGGGATCTCAAATCCTCAACCCAGGACGAAAAATATAACTTTGTCAAACTTAACTTCAAAACCGTTATAGGCATTCTTGACGCCCTTAAAGCGCCGCCCCTGATCAAATCCAAAATCAAAACCGACCTGAAAAACTTTGTGAACCATTACGACAAGATCCTGGAAAATGTGAATCATATCACCCGGGAACAAGATTATCCCATTGTTGTCGCCCATCTGGAATCCGCCAGAAGGGAAATTTCCCAAAGCCCGGTGCGCAAAGGCACCATCCAGCTCAACGAATTTTTAGAAACCGAGCTGAGCCAGGAAC
>JAKSBO010000719.1 GCA_022361095.1 Desulfobacterales bacterium
CCCACAACAAAACATGAAAGAAACTTAGTAACTTATTGGTTCTTTCATATAAAATAATAATATTTTTAAAAATGGTTATCACAATGAAGATTCGTACACGCCTTATGTTTGTTTTGATGATGATCCTGGCACCGGGCGTCGGTGTCCAGGCAGGGGATACGTTACCGGCACTGCCTGTTGCAGCCGTGCAGACGTCCACAGTAATTGAACAGACCGTGCCCACCCTTGTTGAGGTCGTGGGAACCCTGCAGGCTGTTGAGCGTGCGGCCATTGCGGCGAAAGTGACAGGTGTTGTGACAGACGTACCGGTGGTCCTGGGATCCTATGTAAATAAAGGAGACCTGCTGGTTGAAATCAGTGCCCGGGAGATCGCAGCCCGGCTCAATCAGGCCCAGGCCCGGTTCAATCAGGCCGGACGCAATCTTTCCCGGGAACGAAAACTATTAAAAAAACATGCCACCACGGCCGAAACCGTCAAATCCATGCAGGATGAATATGCCGTGGCAAAAGCTGCAGTGCAGGGTGCCCGGACCATGCTCGGGTATGCCACCATCACAGCCCCTTTTTCCGGTGTTATCACGGCAAAAAATGTATATGCCGGCGATTTGGCAACCCCTGGAACAGTGCTGCTTCGCATGGAAAATGATCAAAAGCTGCAGGCGGTCTGTGCCGTACCCGAAAGCCTGGTGCTGCAGATCCGGCCGGGACAGATGCTTACGGTGACGATTCCCACGGCCGGACTGACCATTAACGGCCGAGTGGCGGAAGTTGCGCCTTCGGCCGATCCTGTCTCCCGGACCGCGCCGGTCACCATAGATCTGTCGTACAACAAGAAATTGCGCACCGGGCAGTTCGCCCGGGTCAAGCTGCCTGGACAGATCAAGATCTCGTTGTATGTGCCGGATAGTGCCGTGCTGCCCCAGGGGCAGATGGAACGTGTTTTTGTGGCGAAAGACAATAAAGCGCAGCTTCGCCTGGTACGAACCGGTATGGGCCAGGACGGCCTGACAGAGATTGTCGCAGGTTTGCACCCCGGTGAAACGGTTATTGTTGAAAATAATGAACATCTCGTGGACGGACAACCCATTAAAACGCAAATAGAGAAATCCCATGACTGAACCAGGTAACTTGCCCGAACACCAGGGGTTTGCCGGCCGGTTGGCCGCCACCTTTGTTGAATCCAGACTGACACTGATTGGTATCTTTGCCTCACTTCTGCTTGGCGTCATGGCCATTACCATGCTGCCCAGGGAAGAGGAGCCCCAGATTAAAGTGCCCATGATTGATGTCTTGGTTGCCATGCCCGGGGCCGGCGCCAAAGAGGTGGAACAGCGGTTGAGCATTCCCATGGAAAAGCTGCTCTATGAGTTGCCCGGTGTGGAGTATATCTATTCCACCTCCATGCCCGGCCAGAGCATGCTGGTGGTGCGTTTTTATGTGGGCGAGGATCTGGAAACCTCCATTGTCCGGCTGAACCAGAAGCTGCAAACCAATTTTGACCGGATTCCCCACGGTGTTTCCAAACCCTTGATCAAACCGCACACCATTGACGATGTGCCGATTCTGGCGCTGACCTTTCACTCCAAAACCTATGATCATTTTATGCTGCGACGGCTGGCGGCCCAGGTGGACGATGAGGTAAAATCCATCTTTGAGGTTTCTGAAACCAAACTGATCGGCGGAACCCGCCGCCAGGTGCGTGTACTGTTTGATCCGCTGCAACTGGCGGCCCGGAATCTGACGCCCCTTGATCTGATCAATCACCTCACCCAGGCCAACCGCCAGTGTTTTTCAGGGATCATCCAGGCCAATAACCGGGAAATGCTTGTGCAGACCGGCACCTTCTTGAAAACAGCCGGAGATATCGGCAATATCGTCATCGGTGTCCACGGCGGCAATCCGGTCTATCTGCACCAGGTGGCAAAAATTGTTGACGGCCCCGAAGAACCCAGATCCTATGTATTATTCGGCAGCAGGGACCGCCATGATCCCGAAGCTGCCGTGACCCTTTCCGTGGCCAAACGGCCCGGGGCCAATGCCGTTGATGTGGTGGCACAGGTGTTGACCAAGGTGGACCAGCTCAAAGGCCGCCTGATCCCCGGGGATGTGGCGGTTACCATCACCCGGGATTATGGGGCGACTGCGGCTGAAAAATCCAATGAATTGCTTTTGCATATGGGCATTGCCGTGTTCGGGGTGGCCCTGCTTATCTTGATTTTTCTGGGATGGCGGGAATCCATGGTCGTCATGCTGGCCATCCCTTCCACCTTGGCTTTGACCCTGCTGCTTTTTTATTTAC
>JAKSBO010000001.1 GCA_022361095.1 Desulfobacterales bacterium
AGCAAACCTTTCATCGTTGCTGATAAGGGTATTACCGCAGCAGGTATCACCGCTCAGATCTGCGATCTGCTGAAAGCGGATATGGGTGCAGAAGCTGTCGTCTACGATGATACCGTGCCCAATCCCACCGACAAGAACGTGGAAGAGGGCCTGGCGATTTACCAGAAAAGCGGATGCGACATGATCATCACCCTCGGTGGCGGAAGTTCACATGACTGCGGTAAAGGCATCGGTCTTGTGGCAACCAACGGCGGAACCATCCACGACTATGAAGGCGTTGATAAGTCTACCAAAGCAATGCCTCCTTTTATCGCCATCAACACCACTGCAGGTACCGCCAGTGAAATGACCCGTTTCTGCATCATCACGGACACCAGCAGAAAAGTAAAAATGGCGATCGTTGACTGGCGTGTCACACCGGCCATCGCCATCAATGACCCGCTGCTGATGATGGGTATGCCGACCTTCCTGACTGCCGCAACCGGTATGGACGCGTTGACCCACTCCGTAGAAGCATACGTTTCTACCATTGCCACCCCCATTACCGACGCCTGCGCCATCAAGTCCATTGAGCTGATCGCTCAATACCTGAGACCTGCTGTTGCCAACGGTGAAGATATTGTTGCCAGAGATAAGATGGCTTATGCCGAGTACCTTGCCGGTATGGCATTCAATAATGCAAGCCTGGGTCATGTTCATGCCATGGCTCACCAGCTAGGCGGATTCTACGATCTTCCCCATGGTGTCTGCAACGCAATTCTTCTTCCCCATGTTTCCCGCTTCAACTTGATTGCCAAGCTTGACCGGTATGCAGATATTGCTGTCGCCCTTGGGGAAAACATCGAAGGCCTTTCTGCCAGAGAAGCTGCAGAACGCGCACTGACAGCCATTCAGACTCTGTCTGAAGACGTGGGCATCCCCTCTGACCTGACCCAGCTTGGTGTTAAAAAAGAAGATTTGAAAATTATGGCTGAAAACGCCCAGAAAGATGCCTGCGGTGCCACGAACCCCAGACGGCCGACCCTGGAAGATGTTATTGATATCTATACCAACGCGCTTTAATAGATCCTGACATCTCTTAGATTGCTCCATTGCTGATATTTTGAATTGACAATGCCCGGCCATTATCATCAATTGTGATAATGGCCGGGTTGTTTTAGGGCTATGCGTCCATTTGTGCGTATTCCGGAATATCGGCTAATTTTCGATACAAGGTCTTTCTGCTGATCCCCAATAGCTCCGCTGCCTTGGAGCGGTTGTTGCCCACATGGGCCATCACTAAAAGGATATGTTTTTTTTCAACCTCTTTTAAAGAGGCAAACAACGGTGCCTCTTCTTTGTCACGGCTTGAAGTGTCCAATAGTTCAAGGGGCAGGCAGCGCTCGGTGATAACCATGTTGTCCGAAAGAATAATCCCCCGCTCAATGACATTGTGCAGTTCCCTTACATTGCCCGGCCAGTCATAGCCCATAAGAAGCGTCATGGCATTTTTTGAGACTTTGCAGTTCGGCTTCAGTTTTCCTATAAAATGTTCCACCAGCACGGGTATCTCCTCTTTTCGCTTGCGCAGGGGCAGGGTGTTGATGGTAAATACGTTGAGCCTGTGAAACAGTGCCTGGTTGAACTCTCCTTTGGCTACCGCTTTTTTCAGTTCACGGTTGGTGGCAAAGATAAACCGGATATTTACCCGGGTTTCATTTTTGTCTCCCACGGGGCGGAAGGTCTGGTTTTCCATCACCCTTAACAGGGAGGCCTGGACACCCACGGAAAGATCCCCGATTTCGTCCAGGAAGAGGGTGCCTTCATGGGCCATGCTCAACAGGCCTTCCCTGGACGCTTCCGCCCCGGTAAAGGCACCTTTGCAATAGCCGAAAAGTTCGCTTCGCATCAACTCCTCCTGGAGCGTTGCACAGTTTTTAGTAAGCATAGGAATGTTGCTTCTCAGGCTCCGGGCGTGGAGTTCTCGTGCAATGACATTTTTTCCGGTGCCGCTCTCTCCGGTGATCAGGATCGGGACATTTGTGGGCGCGGCCTTGCGGATCAGAAAGCGGATCTCATCCATGGCCTTGGAATGCCCTATCATTTGATCGGGAAGGCCGGCGGTTTCCGTTGAACCGGAGCCCTGGGAACCCTGGTGGCGGAGCAGTTCTCTTTTGTATCCCCGGCCCCGTTGGAATGCCGTTTCAACCACCTGCTCCAGCCGGTCCAGGTCAAAGGGCTTGGTGATATAATCGCAGGCCCCGGCTTTCATGGACAGCACCGCATCATCCACATCTGCGTAACCGGTGATCAAGATGATCTGGACCGCCAGGATCTCTTCCTGGAAACGGGCCATCAGTTCAATGCCGTTGCCGTCCGGCAGCATAATGTCCAGAATAATGACGTCAAACCGGGTTTTCCGGACGGCTGAAAGGGCGGCCTGGGCCCCACCGGCCGTTGTGATTCGGCGCCTGGGCGTAGATAGTTCTTTTTCCAGCAGTCTGCGGATGTGTTTCTCATCATCCACCACAAGCACATTAATTTGGTCTTCGGATCTAGTCATCTCTATCTTTTTCCTCAAGGGGAAAGCAGATATGGAACACGCTTCCCTTGTCGGGTTCACTTTCAACTAATATTTTTCCCTGGTGCTGTTGGATAATGTTATAGCAGGTGGACAGGCCGATGCCTGTTCCCTTCCCGGGAG
>JAKSBO010000205.1 GCA_022361095.1 Desulfobacterales bacterium
AGGATAATAAAGAGTTTCTTGAGATGATGAATTCATAACAAGAAGCTTTTTGTATTTAATATTGTAACGCAAAACCTAAGTGTTTGGACGAAAAGTTGCCCAGATGCAAGGCGCAGAGGAATTTGCAATCGGAGCAACCTTGTGGTTGTGAGGATTGCAAATTCCTCTGCAACGTGGCAGGTGGGTGGCTTATCTTCAAACACTATTTACGGTCTTTTATAACGAAGACTACAAGGAGTGACGTGTAAGATGAAAAAAGACATCCATCCGAACTACACAAAAACAACAGCATCCTGTGCCTGCGGTGCAACATTCGACATCAGTTCCACAAAAGAGAACATCAAGGTGGAAATTTGTTCCCAGTGCCATCCCTTTTTTACCGGCAAGCAAAAACTGGTTGACTCTGCCGGGCGTATTGACCGCTTCAAGAAAAAATATGCAGGGTTTGACGCAAGCAAACTGGTGTAGCTGTTTTATCGGTACGTGTGTAAAAGGGGTCTTGAATCAAGACCCCTTTTTGAATTTTCATCCGGGATAATTTGACCATGATTGAAAAATTAAAAGGCATTGAAGAACGATTTATAAAAATTGAGCATTTGCTCAGTGATCCCGCGGTTATGGCGGATCAGAAAAAGTACCAGGAGTATCTCAAGGAACACGGTGAGTTAAATAAAATTGTACCGGTGTTCCGGGAATATGAGGGTGCTGAAGAAGAGCTTAAGGAAGCCAAGGAGCTTCTTAAAGACGGCGATGCTGAAATCCGGGCCATGGCTAAGGAAGAGGTCCCTGTGCTTGAAGCCAGGATTGCACAGTTGCAGGAGCAGCTCAATGTCCTTTTGATGCCCAAAGATCCCCGGGATGGGAAAAACGTTATCTTGGAAATTAGAGCCGGCACCGGCGGTGAAGAAGCCGGTATTTTTAGCGGAGATCTTTTCCGCATGTATACAAGGTATGCGGAGTCCAAGCGCTGGCAGATTGAAATTATTGAGAAGAACGACTCGGCGGCTGGGGGCTTCAAAGAAGTGGTCTCCATGGTGAAGGGAAAGGGCGCTTATTCGCAGTTCAAATATGAAAGTGGTATTCATCGGGTTCAACGGGTTCCCGAAACCGAAACCCAGGGCCGTGTTCACACCTCTGCGGTGACTGTGGCCGTGCTGCCCGAAGCCGAAGATGTGGATATTGATATCAATCCTGCAGATTTGAAAGTGGATGTGTTCCGTTCTTCCGGGCCTGGGGGGCAGTCCGTAAATACAACGGATTCCGCTGTTCGTATCACCCATATTCCCACGGGTGTTGTGGCCACCTGCCAGGATGAAAAATCCCAGCATAAAAACAAGGCTAAGGCATTAAATGTCCTCAAATCCCGTCTCCTGGATGCCAAAATCCAGGAAGAAGAGGCCAAGCGGGCTGCAGACCGGAAAGGTCAGGTTGGTTCCGGTGACCGTTCGGGCCGTATCCGCACCTATAATTTCCCCCAGGGGCGGATGACTGATCATCGTATCGGTTTGACCCTTTATCGCCTGGACAGCATCATGGAGGGTGATATCCAGGAGATTGTTGATGCCTTGAGGGCCCACAACCAGGCCCTGGCCTTAAAAGAAAATTAATCCGGGGAAGTTGATCTGTGGATGTCTGGACCATAAAATCCATTCTTTCCTGGACAGATGCCTATTTTTCCCAACATCGTATTGACAGTCCAAGGCTTACGGCTGAAATTCTTTTGGCCCAGGCTTTGGGGTTACGGCGTCTTGATCTTTACCTCCAGCATGACCGGCCTTTGGAAAAGCAGGAGCTTGCGGCGTTTAAGCTGTTGATCCGCCGCAGGATTGCAAGGGAGCCTGTGGCTTATATTACAGGGTGTAAGGGGTTTTTTAAGGAGCGGTTCAAAGTCGCCCCGGGTGTTCTGATTCCCAGGCCGGATACGGAGGTCCTGGTTGAGACGGCTGTGAAAATATTGTTG
>JAKSBO010000458.1 GCA_022361095.1 Desulfobacterales bacterium
AACGAACCTCCTGGCCCTTAATGCCACCATAGAGTCCGCAAGAGCCGGCGAAGCAGGTAAAGGCTTTGCGGTGGTTGCCGGCGAGATCAAGGATCTTGCCTCCCAGACCGCCCGCGCCACCGGGGAAATCAGAAAAAAAATTGAAGGAATCCAGGGGGGCACCCGGAGAACGGTGGAGGATAAGTCGCGACTCACGAGCATGATCGGGGACGTCACCGATATGGTCACAACCATCGCGACCTCGGTGGAAGAGCAATCGCTCACGGCAAAGGAAATATCTTCTAATATCACAAGTGCTTCAAAGGGAATGTCGGAGGTCACGGAACGTGTCTCCCTGAGTGCGACAACGGCGGGGGAGGTAACCCGGGATATTGTCGATGTAAACAGCGCTACGGAATCCATAGCGTCCGGCAGCCGGCAGATCCGCACCAGTGCCGAAAAATTGTCTGCACTTGCTGAAGAACTTAATGAAATGATGGCCCAGTTCACCGTTTAGCGGAATTAAAATCCCCTGGGCAACTTTGTGATAAACTTGTGACCTTTGACCGATCTATTTGTGATCTTATCTTTCTAACATAAGGGGTAAGGAAACCTTAAACATTTAGAAAGGAGATCCGCGATGAAACACAACCTGATCATTTTAACCCTTACCGCCCTGTTCATCACCCTTGGATTCTATGCCTTTGCCGCCATAGATGGGGAGATGAAAGACGATGCCATGGAAAAAGAGATGTCCGAAGAGATGATGGACGACATGAAAACCCGGATTGCCACCTTTGCCGGAGGCTGCTTCTGGTGCACGGAAGCCGACTTTGAAAAGGTTAAAGGCGTCCAAAAGGTGATGTCAGGATATACCGGCGGTCATAAGCCCAGTCCCTCATATAAAGAGGTCTCCGTGGGCGGCACAGGCCACACCGAGGCCGTTCAGGTCTATTTTGACCCGGAAGTTGTAACCTATAAAGAACTTCTGGATTACTTCTGGCGCCACATCAATCCCACGGATGGCGGCGGACAGTTTGTGGACAGAGGGAGCCAGTACCGCTCGGAAATCTTCTACCACACCGACAGGCAAAAGATGGAGGCCATGGCGTCCAAAAAGGCCCTGGAAGCCACCATGGTATTTGACAAACCCATTGTCACCCAAATCACAAAGTTTGAGACCTTTTATCCGGCTGAAACCTACCATCAGGATTACTATAAAAAGAACCCCATCCGCTACAAGTATTACCGGTGGAATTCGGGCCGGGATAAATTCCTCGAAAATACCTGGAAGGACAAGCATATGGAAAAAGAAAACATGGAAGCGCTTCCCATGGACAAGGAGATGGACAGTATGAAAGAGGATAAAATCTCCATGTGGACACGGCCCCCGGATGCCGACATCAAAAAAAAGCTGACCCACATGCAGTATAAAATCACCCAGCACGAAGGTACTGAACCCCCTTTTCAGAATGCATTCTGGGACAATAAAGAAGAGGGAATTTACGTGGATATCGTATCCGGAGAACCCTTGTTTTCCTCTAAAGACAAATTCAAGTCCGGTACAGGCTGGCCCAGTTTCACCCGCCC
>JAKSBO010001101.1 GCA_022361095.1 Desulfobacterales bacterium
ATGCCCGGAAATACTCGGAAGAACGGGGCATTAATATTGATGTAAGATATGTACCCATTACCTCGCATGTTCCCTTTGGAAAGGTGGTTTCCGCTACCCCCAACGGAAGACCGGCCTGGACGGCATTATCCGACGGGACCTCCGCATCCCACGGTGCGGACCACAGCGGTCCGACCGCAGTGCTTATGTCTAACTACAACTCCAAGAATACGGGCATGAAAAACAGGGCTTCCCGCCTGCTCAATATCAAGCTCGCTCCCAAGGCTGTTGAAGGTGAACAAGGCACTCAAAAGCTCATGGACATGATCAGAACCTGGTGTGATTTGAGACTGTGGCACCTTCAGTTTAATATCGTGAATAAGGAAACGCTGATTGCCGCCCAGAAAGATCCTGACAACTACAGAGATCTTTTGGTTAGAATTGCAGGGTACAGCGCGTATTTTTGTGATCTGTCCCAGGATCTGCAAAACGATATTATCGAAAGAACCGAACACGAAACCATGTAAAGGATAAACCAAAGGACCGGTTTAGGGATTTGCACCCGGACCGGTCCGCAACACTCTTTGAAGCGCATGAAAGCCGGGACTTTCGAGCCTGAAATTTTAACCGAAGTGCGTTCTTATTGTAGCGAAAGATAAACATATGAATCATATTACACAGGGTGTGATCTTTAACATACAGCAGTTTTCCGTTCACGACGGAGACGGCATCCGAACAGTGGTTTTTTTTAAAGGATGTCCCTTGAAATGTCAGTGGTGCAGCAATCCGGAATCCCAGGACAGAGCGTCCCAGCTTGCGTTTAACCCGGGCAGATGCCTGACCACGGACAAATGCATACGCTGCATCAATGCCTGCCCGGAGCAAGCCGTTTCAGAGGATCGTAACCATTTTATCCAGATTGACCCCACCCGTTGCAAAGGCTGTTTTACCTGTGCGGACAATTGCCCTGCCGGTGCTTTAAATGTTTATGGTGAAATCAAAAATATTCAGCAAATCATCGACCATGTGGAAAAGGATGCGCTGTTTTA
>JAKSBO010000121.1 GCA_022361095.1 Desulfobacterales bacterium
CCGCCCACCACAAAGGCGCCGAATGACATGATGATCGCCCCGGCAGCTTCGGGGCCCTCGCTGCCATGTAAAAGAATCAGCCGGGTGGATGCCACGTTCAACGAGAGTCTGAAAAGGGTAAGCACTAGAAGCAGGGTGGGAAAGATACTGAAATCAAGTGGTTTTTCCGTGTACATGGTGGTGATCAATACCACAATGCCCAGGGAAATATTCAGGGCCAGGAAGAAATCGAGGATAATGGGATGCAGCGGCAAAATCATTGCCATCAGAATGCCGATAAAGGCCACAACCATCAGAATATCTGATGACTCTTTTTTCATCGTGGCCATTATACCAACGTTTTCTGCTGCCATTCATCCTCCTTGCGTGCGCTCTCATTGGTGGTTGCTTGACACCCAGTGCCAAAAAAATGACTGTTTTATGTTTAATTATTGTTTGAACCGGGGACCCCTGTTTGGACCGGACGTTGCTTACCAAATTCTTTGCAACGTCCCAGGTGGGACGCTTCTCGTTCGGATGCTAACGCTTTTGACCGCTCTTAAGCCCGTAAACATAAGCAAGCAGTTCCGCCACAGCCTGGTAATGTTCAATGGGAACCTGGTCTCCAATATCTACTACCCTATACAAATTTCGGGCCAACGGTTTGTCTTCCACCACCGGTACATCATTTTCCCGGGCAATTGTTTTGATATTTTCGGCCACGGCCCCAGCGCCCTTGGCCACAACGCTGGGGGCGTCCATCTTTTGTTTGTCATACTGCAATGCCACGGCAAGGTGGGTCGGGTTTGTGACCACCACATCCGCCTCGGGCACGGCCGCCATCATACGTTTTCTGGCTGCGGCCATCTGGAGCTGGCGTATTTTGGATTTAACCGCCGGATCACCTTCTGTTTGCTTACGTTCATCCTTGACCTCTTTTTTGGTCATTTTCTGGTCTTCTAAAAATTTCCATTTCTGGAACACATAATCCAGGATGGCAACCAAAAGCATGACAAGGCAGACTTTTATAAAAATCCAGAACGATTTAATCAAAAGAAAAAGCATAATCTGGGCCACGGAGTTATCGTACAGGGTCAGCACTTCGGAAAGATCACCCCGTGTGGCCAGATAGCAGACCACTGAGATCACGGTAAGCTTGACCAGGGATTTAAGAAATTCAACGGTGGACGAAGAAGAAAATTTTTGTTTAAATCCGTTAACGGGATTCAGTTTGGTTAATTTGGGTTCCAGGGCTTGCCAGGATATATTAAATCCAACCTGTGCCAGGTTGGAAACCACCGCCACAACAACGACGGCTGCAAATACAGGCAGGCACATCAAAAACAGCTTTTTGGCGTGATAAATCAGCATGACGCTCAGATCTGCGGGATTTAGTTCCGGCACCCGTTCAAACATAAAATTATACCGAAAGACCTCCACGCAGTTCTGGTAGAGAAAAGATGCTGTGACATACAACGCCGTAACACCGGCCAGCACGACAAAGACCGAAGGGATTTCCATACTTTTGGCAACCTGTCCTTGCTCCCTTGCCTTGCTGAGCTTTCGCCCCGATGCGTCTTCGGTCTTCTCCCCGCCACCTTCCGGATCTTCGGCCATATCTTATCCTCCGCCCATATAAAATAATAATGCCAGAAATAATTTCCTGCACGGTTCCAGGTAATTCCGGGTAACTATGGCGATGATGGGCAGGGTCATGGAAAAAAGAATCAGACCCACGGCGATTTTCACCGGGAACGCCACAATCATCACATTGGTCTGGGGTGAAAATTTTGCAATTAATCCAAAACCGGTATTGACAAAGGTCAGCGCGGCTATGACCGGGGCACCGACTTTAATGGCCGTCACAAACAACCCGGCCCCCACTTCTAAAAGCCGTGGCGTCAAGGCGGAATGCATGACAAACCCCCCCACAGGAACCAGGTCAAAACTGTCAACCATGGACATGATAATAATGTGATGGCCGTTGAGTATAAGAAAAATGACCAGGCTGACCCAGTAGCCGATTTGATCCATGATGGTCACATTCTCACCGCTTTGGGGGTCCATGACATTGATCATGGCAAATCCGATCTCAAAGCCGATGACCTGGCCGGCCATCTGGATGCCTGCAAAAAAAATCCGCAGGCAAAGCCCCAGGGTCAGGCCCACCAGGATCTCTGCCCCCAGCATCAGGCCAAAGGTGGGGACATCCTCGGGAAAGCGTGCCGGGTCCACGGGCACCACCGTGTAGAACAACAGGGTTAAGACCAGGGCCAGGGCCATTTTAAGTTGGCTGAGAATGATATTGGACCCAAAAATAGGAAACAAAAATAAAAATACGGAGACCCGGGCCAGAGCCAGCATAAAGATTCTGAAGCGAACGGGATCTATGAGGTCAAGTAGTTCCACAGCCGTCTTCTTCTAATTTACCTGATATACATGGGAATATTGGTGATAATATTGGTTGTAAACGCCATGAGCTTTTCCATCATCCACGGGGCCGCAAATAAAAGCCCGATAAAAACGGCAAGGATCTTGGGCACAAAGGTCAGTGTCATCTCCTGGATCTGGGTCACCGCCTGGAATACACTGATGCTAAGGCCTGCAATCAGGCCTAACCCCAGCATGGGCATGGCCAGAAGAATGGTCAGGGTGATGGCCTGTTTGGCAAATGCGATTACGAATTCAGGTGTCATTTTATACTCCAAAACTTTTGATCATCGACCCTGCGATTAAATGCCAGCCGTCCACAAGGACAAAGAGCATCAGTTTGAAGGGCAGGGAAATCATAACCGGGGGCAGCATCATCATACCCATGGCCAGCAGCACCGAGGCCACGACCATATCAATGACAAGAAAGGGAACGTAGAGAATAAAGCCTATGATAAATGCGGTTTTAATCTCGGAAATCACAAAGGCCGGAATCAAGGTTAAAAGCGATACATCGTCCCGGGTGTCGGGCTTTTTCATGTCAGCCTCTTTGACAAACAGGGCAATGTCGGCCTCCCGGGTGTTGAGCAGCATAAATTTTCGTATGGGCTTCTGGGCCTCAATAAAGGCTGTTTCGTATGAGATTTCACGTTCAAGATATGGGTTCAGGGCGTTGTCATACACTTCTAGGGCCACAGGTTTGATAATAAAAAAAGTCATGAACAGAGAAAGGCCGACAATCACCTGATTGGGCGGGCTTGACTGGGTGCCGATGGCCTGGCGCAGGAAATGAAACACCATGGTGATACGGGTAAAAGGCGTCATGAGAATCAAAATAGCCGGCGCCAGGGAGATGATGGTTAAAAGCGCAATGATTTCAAGGACCACTGCCACCTCTTCGGGTTCCTGGGCCGTGGTGACATTGAGTTCCAGGGAGGGGATCGGGAAGGTAACCGCCGTTGCTGTATCGGCAACGCTTAGGGCGATTATGGCTGCAACCGCAAGTGTTCCTATCCAGCCTGCCTGGCGGGCGTATCGGATCATGATACCTCTCCTTTACCTGAATCGGAAGAATCACTTCCAACGGGCATCGTTTGCCCCTCGCGGCCTTTTAACAGGCTTTTTTTAAGCAGATTTTGAAAGCCTTTGGCCGGGTCAAGGGGGGCAGATGCCGTTGCAGTCTCCGGCAGCTTGTCAAAACGGGCTAAAGACGAAATGCCGGCCGGCGAAATCCCGATGAGAATTGATTCCTCCTGGACAGATACCAGGATCAGTTTCTCTTTGGGGGATAAGTGATGGACGGACAGCACCTTTATCAGGGCCATGGATCCTTTGTTCCCGAACCGGCCCGAAAATTTGCGGACAAGATAAAGGGCGATCAGAAAAAAAGCCAGAACGGCAAACAGCATGCCGAAACTTTTGGCGAACTCTATCCACATATCCGGATGGGTGCTCATTGGTCTTCCGCAGCCAGGGATTTGACGCGGTCAATGGGCGTGATGACATCGGTGAGACGAACGCCGAATTTTTCATTGACCACCACAACTTCCCCCCGGGCAATGAGCTTACGGTTGATATAGACCTCCAGGGGTTCCCCGGCCAGTTTGTTCAATTCAATAATGGACCCCTGGGCCAGCTGCAGAAGATCGTTGACCAGCATTTTTGTTTTGCCCAGTTCCACAGAAAGCTCCAAAGGGATATCCAGGATAAAATCCAGTTCCCTTGCGCCATGCTCCTCGCCTTGTTCTGAGTCTTCATCCAGAATTTCTTCACCTGTTGTGCCGTTTTCATCAACCATGTTTACCCTCACAGTCGGTTACAATTTTTTCGTTGATTTTAAATGCCTGAAATCCTCGTTGGACCCCAATGAAACCTGTTAGTTTCACAAGCCCTCCCACAAAGCAGGATAAAGGATCCGACGCGTCGTTATCCAGTTGGATGACATCCCCGGGCTGCATATATAACGGCCGTTCCCCGGTGATTTCGGACTTGCCCAGAAGAATTCTTATA